>NZ_JBCNFP010000224.1:0-563 GCF_050481165.1 Paenibacillus cisolokensis | reverse complement strand
ATTCCGATTTCATGTTAAATATTTAGTATCGCTTTTAGAGAAGATATCTTTAAGAGGAAGTGTAGTAGATTCCTTAGTTGTACGATCTGAATCGACCTCCATCTTACATAGTTCAATAAGTTCTTGAATATCCTTATCTGACAATTTTGTAGTTCTCACTAATCGAGAAGCTGCATTTTGCAACCATTTTGGTCTTTGGCTTAACCAATGTTCAACATCAACAAGAATTTCATGCATCGATATCACTCCCAGTGAAAAATAAAAAGCGTAGCCATATTCAATGCTGCTACGCCCTGATGTTTCATAATATGCAAATTCTTAAGTCATTACTTACGCCCAACAATTGTTTTCATTTTCCACTTGAAAAGATCTAAAACGAAAGTCATTTGTTTTCGACAACTACTAGCATAATAATACCAAATTTAACATCCTTAATGAAGCTTGATTCCCGAATAACGGCAACCAAGCCCAGGACAGAAGGTCATCCTATCGTTGAGGTCCGAAACAATATTCGATCGTCAGGATAAGCCCAGAAAAACAATATTAATCCTAAATTTCGAAAG
>NZ_JBCNFP010000223.1:0-1509 GCF_050481165.1 Paenibacillus cisolokensis | reverse complement strand
ATCGCACTTTCGAAATTCAGGGTAAATTATTTTGTGTAAATGAATTTGAACCAAAAAGCCAAAGTAACTCGGGAAGGCTTTACATGGAGGGGCGGGCATGATAGGCTAAATTGCCTTGGCGATACGAGTTTACGAGTTATCGCCCGATCGCAAGGAATCATGCCCGTAGAGGCTCCATGTCAAGCCTGGCTCGTGGTAGGCGTTATGCAGATAGTTCCACCTGCAGCCGGTCTCCGAAATGGATGGCAAGCTGCGATATACATTCTTTCCAACTTCGAAGCGGCATAGTCCATTTTTTGGATGCGTCTATCGTGGCAAGATAGATAATTTTCCGCAAGGCATCATCCGATGGATAAGCCGTTTTTGTTTTCGTTACTTTTCGAAGTTGGCGGTGATACCCCTCGATGATATTGGTCGTATAGATCATTCTGCGTATTTCCGCCGGATAGCTGAAGTAAGCCGTTAGCTCGATCCAGTTATTCTCCCAGGAGCGAATGATGATCGGGTACTTCTTGCCCCATTTCTCTTTGAAAGCAGCGAATGCCGTTTCAGCCTCTTCTAGCGTAAGAGCTTGATACACTTTTTTTAAATCAGCCAAGACGGCGCGTTCTTCCTTGAAAGGCACGTATTTCATCGAATTGCGAATCTGATGAATGACGCACAATTGAATCTGCGTTCGAGGAAATGCTGCGTTAATCGCCTCCGAAAAGCCCGACAGACCGTCCTTACACGCGATCAGTATATCTTCAACACCGCGGCTTTTTAATTCTGTACAGACGTTTAACCAGAAGCTGGCGCTCTCGTGCTCGCCGATCCAAATGCCAAGAATATCCTTCTGTCCAGCCATATTGATGCCCAGAACGCTGTATGCCGCCTTGTTGATGATACGGCTGTCCTGACGAACCTTGAAATGAATCGCGTCTAAAAACACGATAGGATAGACCCTTTCAAGTGGTCTGGACTGCCACTCCGAAACCAGTGGCATGATCTTATCGGTAACCTTACTGATCATTGTAGGAGACACGTCGATTCCATACAGATCCTTCATATGGTCCTCAATGTCACGAGTAGACATGCCTTTTGCATATAAACCGATAATCTGTTCCTCTAAGCCGTTGACGCTCGTTTCGTGCTTTTTAACGACTTGAGGCTCAAACTCACTGTTTCGATCACGCGGAACGTTCAGTTCGGTGTTACCAAATTTCGTTTTGATCGTTTTCTTGCTGTAACCATTGCGGCTATTTCCCGTGTTGTCACCGTCAGAACTATGCTTGCTGTAACCTAAGTGTTCATCCATCTCCGCTTCAAACAGTTGCTGAATCGTATCCTTAAACAGGTTCTTCAGCATCTCGTGAACATCTTCGACCGTTCGGCAATCTTTCGCCAATTCCTTGATCGTCTTGTCTTTCATGTCTTGCATAAATGATCATCTCCTTAATGGGAAGTTTAACCATTTACACAAAACTTTTTACGTCCTCGCCTTGATCGTTCTCCAAACAAAAGAGATAT
>NZ_JBCNFP010000222.1:0-862 GCF_050481165.1 Paenibacillus cisolokensis | reverse complement strand
CGCCGTGATAGTTCGCATCCATTTTGTCGTAACCATCCACGATGGTCTGCTGGTCTTCGGGCAGCAGTTCCCGGTAGAGCGGAACGGCCTCCTCCGTCGTCCGGTCCACGAGCCAGAGCGTGCCGTGCGGATGCGCCCGCACGAGCAGGATGTCCTCGAATGCTTCCTCCACCGAGAAAACTTCCTCCATCTGTCCCTCCCCTTCGAGCCCGGTTATCTCGCCAAGAGCGAGCCGGCTTGCCGCCGTCCCGTTGGGTTTGACGAAAATGATGTCCGATCCGTCGGACAGGATGGCCTGCCCGCCGAACACGGGCTTGTGCCGCACCGGCGTACCGCCGACAAATTCGGCCTTGGCGCTTGCGGTCAGTTTTCCATTCGAAATCAGGTACTGATAGTCGGTTTCCATAAATGCTATTTTTATAATATCTTTCACCGTGAACAGCCAGTTATCACCGCCAAGAGAGACCAAGTGAGCCGGGTTCAGCCCCTCCGGATCCGGCTTCTCCTTCGCTTGCCCGGCGAGAACGGAAGGCGCCCCTTGCCCCGCCGCATAGATATTGCCGGTGGCCAGGTCGATCCACATATACTGCCGGCCATCCTTGGCCATGATGAACCGCTTGTCATGATTCACGCCGACCGACTTTTGCTTCGCATTCCAGGAGATGTCCATGCCGAGCGCCTCCGTGACAAACCGGAGCGGCACGTAGGTAACCCCCTGCCTGACGACAGGCGCCGCGTCAAGCGCCGCCTGCTTCCCGTTCACCGTCGCCCGCTTCGCGCCGAGTTTCATCGTGACCAGACGGTCCGCCGTCTGCACCGTCACCGTCTTCGTCCTGGCATCCCATACCGCCGCCCCGTCGAT
>NZ_JBCNFP010000221.1:0-1392 GCF_050481165.1 Paenibacillus cisolokensis | reverse complement strand
AATAACGGGATGTACGCTCAAATCTTTCCATAACCAAATTCTTTCGATAATTACCGTTATGGCAATTTTTCCATAACGGGAAGACGCATCTGGCGATTGGACTGGGCGTCGAGGCATTGAATCAAGGATATAGCGTCAGTTTCGTCACGATGGATCAGTTGTTGCATCTCTTGAAGACGCAAGAGATTTCCCGAAACGCCCAGCTGCGGGTGAATCGGATCATCCGTTCCGATCTGGTGATTCTGGACGATCTGATGTTCATGGCGCTGGATCGGCAGGAGGCTCACTTGTTCTTTCAGTTGATCAACAAACTGTATGGGCAGGCCTCCATCATCCTGACGTCCAACAAAGGACCGGAAGATTGGGGAGAACTGCTCGGGGATCCGGCCGTCACAACCGCCATTCTGGACCGGATCCTGCATCGAAGCGAGGTGATTCACCTGACAGGAGACAGCTACCGGCTCAAGCACCGCCAAACCATATTTGGAAATTTCTAGTTGTTGAAAATAAATTCGCGAAATTTGTTCAAAGGTACTTGACGGTTACAGGAGATTTTGCTAACCCGGCATTCGGCGGTTTTGCAGGCTTCATAATCGGTGGCCGGAAGCGGATGCAAGGCTTGTTTTTCTTTGAACCATTGCTCGTGAATCGTTTCCTGGGTGTACGGGACTTTCTTGTGTTGCGCACTTCGCTCACACCAGGCGAGCAGGAGGCCGTTCAGTTCATCAAGCGACTGCACATGGGGGACGGGGACGAGTGCGTTTCGCCTTGAATCGCCGACCAGGCCTTCCACCTGTCCTTTTTCATTGCCGGACTCTACGTTGCAAAATTCGGCTTTGAACACGTAATGCGCTTGCAAGGCCTGAAACGCTTCCTGCTCCAGCCGGTCACGGCCTTGCAGCACTTTGATGACCGCCGTTTTGAGATTGTCAAAGAGCCCGATGGCCGGTACGCCGCCAAAGTAACGAAAGCCGCGGACAAAACCGTCGAGAAACGCTTCCTGCTTTTCGTGCGGGTAGGCTCGTACAAACCGCTTGCGGCTGGCGGACAGTTGCATGCAGAACAGATACACGCGGGTCAGCTTACCGCTGAGCATCACGTCGGCTTCTCCCCAGTCAAATTGAAACTGCTGACCCATCTGGAATTGCAGCGGGATAAATACTTCCGGCAACAGTTCCCTGCGCTGGCGTACGAGGCGGCGAATGTTCGATTCGGAGCCGGAAAAGCCATATTCGTCCACTAAGCGGCGATAGATGCGCGCTGCGGTATGCCGCTGCTTCTTCCACACGTTCTGATCCGCTTTGAGCCACTCGTCGATCAGCGGCAGGATCCGCTCGGTTTCACTGCGGGGCTTTCGTCCGCCGTAGATGTGTTTGCGTTCCATCGTAGTGG
>NZ_JBCNFP010000220.1:0-616 GCF_050481165.1 Paenibacillus cisolokensis | reverse complement strand
AAATTCTTTCGATAATTCCCGTTATGGCAATTTTTCCATAACGGGAAGACCCATCTGGCCGTGGCGATCGCGCTCGAAGCCATCAAGCAGCGGTACACGGTCTATTTTACGACCGCTCACGATCTGGTGGAGACACTCCAGCAAGCTCATCAGAACAACACGATCCGGCAGAAGATCAAAATGTTCACCAAGCCGAATTTGCTCATCATTGACGAAATTGGGTATCGAAGGATGGAGGACACGGCCGCCCACTTCTTCTTCCAGATCGTATCCGAACGATACGAGACCGGATCGATCATCTTGACGTCGAACAAAACGTATGGCGCATGGGGCGAGATCTTTGGCGATTCGGTCTTGGCGACGGCGATTCTGGATCGACTGTTGCACCATTCGACCACGATCAATATCAAGGGCGAAAGCTATCGCATCAAGGAAAAAAAGAAAGCCGGGTTCTTCCGTCCGGAAGGAGCCGAGGACAAACAAGAGTAGGTGGAAAAATTCGGCGCGAACCCGTCCCCTGATGGGGCGCATGAAATCGACCCAACTGGGGAATTTTCAGCCGATTATTTTGAGGATTTTTCAATCGGTCTTGACACTTGTACAGGAGCGTGATTCC
>NZ_JBCNFP010000219.1:0-533 GCF_050481165.1 Paenibacillus cisolokensis | reverse complement strand
GCGGCGCAGGGGGCGGGCGTTCGCGCACCTCAGGGGCGCTAGGGGCTCGCCCGTGGCGCAGGGGGCGGGCATTCGCGCACCTCAGGGACGCTAGGGGCCCGGCGTGAACGTCAAATGGCTCCCACCTAGCGGCGGGAGCAGACTTTGACTATGCTGTTGTTAGCTTTTTTTCATCCGGCATTCGGCCGGAAGCGAGTTCGACCAAGGCATGAACGGTGGCTGCGGCATCCAGCGAAGGGGATGAGCCCAGGTGCGTTCGCACAGACGGAACATTATTCTCCGACAGAACGTTATTTCTCAGACGGAACGTTTCTCCTCAGACAGAACGTTTCTCTAACGAATCTCACACACCTTATTTTGGTCTATAAGCTACTTTTTGGGATGTAACGAATCTGAGCCACCTTATTTACGATATACCGCCTGAATTTGACTACTTTTAAGCAAATAGCGTTGCTCAGATTCGTTACAATTCCGGAACATCGATTTTTCGCCAAATAGCGATTGTCAGATTCTTGCTATGAACGTTTTTGTCA
>NZ_JBCNFP010000218.1:0-1218 GCF_050481165.1 Paenibacillus cisolokensis | reverse complement strand
TTTGAAAAAAGTCATGTCCGTAATCGACGATTTGGATTTTGGCGAGATCTACGTTAATCGCCCCCATGGCGAATCCGTTCACGCATTTCACAACGGATTCAAATTAAGCGGGTTGGGCGGCGAAGATGGAAAGCATGGTTTGGAAGGATATTTGCAGAAGAAGACGATGTACATCAATTTTTCATAACAGATGTTTGATAAATTGAAATCCTGATACTTTGGCTACTCGAAGAAATGGAAAAACTCCCGTTTTGCACTGAAGCAAACGGGAGTTCTTTGCTATAGCCAGCCAAGTCGGCGGATTTTCAATTCTTTTATGGCGTGTACATGGCCCGCATCGATGGCACAAACCCCAATCTCTTGGAAATAAGATGGGATTTTTCGAGAATATGGGCTTCAATTTTTTCTTGTTGTTCAAAGATTTTATCTGTAGGTCCCGCTACACTGACAGAGGCAATGACTCTTCCGGTGTAATTGAAAATCGGGGCGGCGATGGAACTCAAGCCTTCATCAAGTTCTTCCCGATTTATGGCTACACCTTTTTGCCTTATCCGGCTAAGTTCTTGCAGAAATTGCTGATGATCGGTGATGGTTGTTGGGGTATAACGTTTCAAACCTTTTTCACTAATGATTTTGTCTACGGTTTCTAAAGAGAAGTAGGCCAAAATTGCCTTTCCCAGTCCTGTACAGTGAGCAGGACTTCTGGTACCCAATTTGGCGTTCATAATGAATGAAGAGGTCCCTTCCACTTTGTAAATATAAATAATTTCCCCCTTGTCAAATACAG
Source organism: Paenibacillus cisolokensis (assembly GCF_050481165.1). Lineage (NCBI taxonomy): Bacteria > Bacillati > Bacillota > Bacilli > Caryophanales > Paenibacillaceae > Paenibacillus > Paenibacillus cisolokensis. The sequence continues at coordinate 431 of NZ_JBCNFP010000218.1, read as the reverse complement.
CTAAAAACGATGTTTGTCCTGTTTGCGTCGCCAAATCTTGCATGTGAGGGCGAGCCGCTTCAACCAGATCGGAGTTCTGCAAACCTGCCATTCCAATTTCAATGGCTTTTAATCCGATAAAATATTTTTCGGTTCCGGGATCTTGCGTAACGAACCCGTGGTTTAGCAGCGTTTCAAGAATACGGTGTATCGTACTTTTTGGTAACTGAGTGGTTTCGGATAATTCACTGATTCCTGCGCCGTCCGCTTTTTCTGAAAGGCATTCCATCAGAAATAAAGCTCGTTCCAATGTTGAGCTGGTTTTTCCGATTGAATTTGAGTTCATCTCCAACCACCTTTGTCGTCTCACTAACTTTAAAAATGTTAATGCATTTTCACGAATATGTCAACAAAAAAGAGTTAACTAAAACAAAACCGTAAATTGCAAGAAT
>NZ_JBCNFP010000217.1:0-2466 GCF_050481165.1 Paenibacillus cisolokensis | reverse complement strand
CTTTCCGATTTCATGTTTAAGATTGGTATCGATCGGTGAAGTAAAGGGAATCAATGCATTAAATCCTAGAAAGCCGTTACAATTTGGTTCAGGTCAATTAACTATAGTTTACGGTCAAAATGGCTCCGGGAAATCGAGTTATGTAAAATTGTTAAAACATGTGTGTGGAGGGCGAGAACCTGGAAAGTTGATAGGGAACGTCTTTCAAGAGGAAGCTGTCCAAAAACAAGAATGTACAATTGTTTATAACGATGGAGCTGCTGATCATCAAATAAAATGGAGCTCAGAACAAGGGACTATAGAGCAATTAAATAGTATTCAACTTTATGATACTGCATGTGCAAATGTCTACGTTAATGAAGAGAATGAAGTCGCTTATGAGCCATGGTTGCTTACTTTCTTTACCGAACTAACTGATGTTTGTCAAAAAGTTGGACAAGCTTTGAAGGAAGAAAACGATAGAATAGAAATAAAGCCATATAATCTTCCGAAAGAATATCAAGATACCAAGGCAGGAGCTTGGCTTCAGAAAATTAATAATAAAACCACTTCCGATGATGTTGAAAAAAATTGTAGTTGGAGTAACACTGATGAACAATTACTTAATGAGTTAAAACAACTTCTTGGAGAAACAAATCCTATTGAAAAGGCGAATAAACTAAATCAAATAGCAAAAAACGCCAAAAGTTTAATTAATAAATTGCAAGAATTAATAGAGAAATATAGTGATGAAAATATTTCAAAAATCCTTAGTGAGAAAAATGAAATGGTTGTAAAGAAAAAGGCAGCAGAAGAAGATGCGTTGAAAATTTTTGAAGGCTCCTCTTTTGAAGGAATTGGCACAGAGAGTTGGAAATTGTTGTGGCAACATGCGCGCGAATTCTCTGAAAAACATGCCTACCCTCAATTTCCTTTTCCTTATACAGGGGACGACTCGAAATGTGTTTTGTGTCATCAACCATTAACAGATGATGCAAAGCAGAGATTTATCAATTTTGAAAGTTATGTTAAAGGGGCATTAATGAAAGAGGCCGAAGTCGCTGAAGAGCATTTTAAGCTGTCAAAAATGGGTCTGCCAGAAATTCCAACCGATGAATCCATTATACTGCATCTTAATTCTATAGGATTGACTGATGAAATAGAAATTAGAAAATTTATTGGGCTTTTAACTACTCTGCGGAAACGAAAAGAAGCAATAGACAAAGTGCAAAATTTGGAGGAATTAATTCCATTTCCAGAACATACTTTGACAGATTCGTTATCTGAAATTGCTTCGACTTATGAGCAGCAGTCATCGAGTTTAATGAGTTTAGTTGAACAGGATAACAGAAAGGAAATTTCCGAAAAAATAAAAGAATTGGAAGCAAGAAAATGGATTGCTCAACAACAACAACTTATTACGGAGAACATTGAAAAATTAAAACTTCGAACTAAGTTAGAACAATCGATAAGACTTACAAATACTCAAGCACTTTCGACAAAAAAATCGGAACTGTCCGATAAATTAATTACTGCTGAGTATATAAAAAGATTTAACCAAGAGCTTAAGGCATTAGGTGGCAATAGGTTAAAAGTTGAGTTGGTCAAATCAAGAGCACAAAGAGGACATATATTTCATAAGATTCAACTTAAGGATTGCAAGTTACCAGTAAAGGCGGCAGATGTCTTAAGTGAGGGAGAGTTTAGGATTGTTTCGCTTGCTGGTTTTATAGCTGACGTTGAGGCAAATCCGCACAATACTCCATTTATATTTGATGATCCTATATCATCTCTGGATCAGGATTTTGAGGAAGCTACGGTTGAACGTCTTGTTAGACTCAGCGAAAAGAGACAAGTTATTGTTTTTACACATCGGATTTCTTTGTTAACTTTGTTGTTTGAACAAGCGAAAAAGAAAAATATTGAATCAAATATTATTTGTTTACGATCTGAGGTTTGGGGAACAGGAGAACCTGGAGAACTTCCAATTTACGTTAACAAAACAGAGAGAGCATTGAATTCGCTGTTAAATGATAGATTATCTAAGGCCAAAAAAATTCTTAATGAGGAAGGCAGGGAAGAATATGATGTTTATGTAAAAGGTTTATGCAGCGATTTTCGGAGTTTGCTTGAACGAATTATAGAATATGATCTGATGTCTGATGTAGTACATCGTTTTAGAAGAGCAGTTAACACCATGGGTAAAATACATAGGTTAGCACTGATAAAACAGGAAGATTGTCGTTTATTTGATGAATTTATGACCAAGTATTCTAGGTACGAGCATTCACAATCAATGGAATCACCTGTTGATATGCCTGATCCTGATGAAATAAAAGCAGATATGGAAAAAATAAAATCATGGCTAGAAGAATTTAAATCTAGAAGTTAGATCAATATACTGTTTTCCCTATAGCTCAACCGTCTCGATTCTAAAAGAATCTGACGGTTTTATTGTTCTAGAAGTAATTAGGGCTTGCTGAACAA
>NZ_JBCNFP010000216.1:0-665 GCF_050481165.1 Paenibacillus cisolokensis | reverse complement strand
ATCCTAAATTTCGAAAGCCCATTGTTTCGGTAAAATCACGAGATGTTAGCGCATAACACCCTGTAAATAACAGGGAAGTTCCCAGCCAGACAACTCCCCGTCAGCGTTGAAAGGTATTCCTCCCCCCTCCCCCACCGCAAGGGGCTTTTGGTTTTCCATGTAAAATTGTGGGAATCTCTAACCTGACATGGTCGCCAGCCGCGCTTCGATTCGCTTCCACGCATGGCGGTATGGAAAGTCGTGAGCCAGTTTCAGGATGAGCTTCCGGCTGTGCCGAACGATCGTCGCCGCCCAATGGAAGAACTCCAGCCGAAACCTGGCGATCGTATAGCCCCAATGAACGGGTTCGCAATAGTCCCGCTTGAACCGCTCATAGAGGTTGTAAGCCAGCATTTTGATCAGCAAATCCAGCTCGTTGGCCTCAAAATCCCCCGTCGCAATCCGGTCGATGGAAAACCCGTCCTTGGCTTCCTTGATGTCATTTTCCACGCAGCAGCGCTGATTGTAGAAGCGCCACACATCGATCGGTTCCCACTCCAGGTTGGTGACGATCGCCTCATATTGCCAGTCCGTATCGAAAATCAGCCGCCCTTGGCCGTCATCGGCCACTTGCGCCTTGCGGATGACCGCCACACGGCGGGGTTTCTTCCAGGAGGTGGCCTTGT
>NZ_JBCNFP010000215.1:0-11975 GCF_050481165.1 Paenibacillus cisolokensis | reverse complement strand
TGACATATTACCGCTGGACTTGTTATGCTAAAGCTTAGGCTGATTTTTCCATGGCAATATTTCTTACGGATTTACGGACACCACGGCCCTTATTTCGCGAAAAACCGCCGTTTTGAAAATGTAACAGACACGGGAGCCCTTAAAAGACCGGAATCGCGGTCGAAACAGACGTTTCGGATTAAATAAGCGCGCGTATGTCCGTTACTGTTTCGAAACGATGAAATCTGTCCGCTTAACGGCGCCCATGTCCGTATACAGAACGGCGGCGCACCCCATCGCCGCTATGGCGCCAAACGGTAAAACCGCTCGGCTGTTCCGCCGAACAGCGCCTCCTTCTCTCGCTCCGTCCGGCCGGATACGGCGTCGTTCACCGCCTGCCACACGTCCTCATACGAGCCGCTCAGGCAGGCGACGGGCCAGTCGCTTCCAAACATGAGCCGTTCGGCTCCGAACAGGCGAAACGCGGTGTCGACGATCGCGCGCAGGTGCGGCGAATGAGGGTCGAGGCCCGACACTTTGGCGCAGACGTTCGGCCATAACGAGGCGCGCTCCAGATCCGCCTCCCATCGCTCCAGCCCTTCTCCGTCCGCGGGCGGCTTGGCCAAATGATCGATCACGATGCGCAAATCCGGCACCTGCCTCGCCACCTCGGGCACATGGTACAGATGATGCGGAAACTCCGCGCTGACGTCGAACGTTTTGCCGGCTTCGGCCAGCGCCTTCAGCCCTGCGACCGTTTCCGGCCGGATGAGCCAGTCCCGCTCCTGCGGACTCATGAACAGGTGGCGGACTCCTTTGAATTTTGCATGCTTCTCCAGCCGCTTGAGCTGACGAACCGCCAATGTCCGATCCGTCAAATCGACCCAGCCGACGACGCCCCTGATCCAGTCGTGACGGTCTGACAGCTCCAGCAAATATTCCGTTTCGTCGAGCCCGTTCTTCGCCTGCACGACGACGGTCCCTGCGATGCCCCGCTCCTTCAGCAGCGGCTCCAGCTCGGGAGGCTCGACATCGCGGTGCCATGCGCCGAATACGTTCGGATCCAGCACCGGATAATGCAGCCTGCCGACATTCCAGAAATGCTGGTGCGCGTCAATACGCATGATCGCACGCGAACGGAGCTTTCTCCAAAATTTCGCCCGGAACGAATCGGAATTTCTCGATGATCTCGTCCGTGAGGCGAACGCCAAGCCCCGGAATTCCTTTCGGATACGTAATGAAACCGTCCTTGTAGGCAAGCGGCTCGATCAGCAGCTCGTCGCGCAGCGGATTGATCGTGCGGTCGTATTCCATAATGATCGCGTTCGGCGAGGAAACGATCAAATGAAGATTGGCCATGAGCGATACTCCCGACGTAAAAATATGGGGAGCCATACGCATCTGGAAGGCATCGGCAATGGCGGCGATCTTCTTGCACTCCATGATGCCGCCGCTGCGGGTCGCATCCGGCTGGACGATATCGACCGCGCGCCGCGAAATCAGCTCCTTGAAGCCGTATTTCGTATATTCGTTCTCCCCGGCGGCGATCGGAATGTCAACCTCTGCCGCAAGACGGGCGTACCCGTCGATATCGTCGTTGATCAGCGGCTCTTCCAGCCAGAACAGATCGGCCGGCTCCAGCCCCCGGGCGACGCGAAGTGCTGTATTGAAATCCCATGCGGCATCCACGTAGCTCATCCCGGCGTCGGCCATCAGATCGATATCGCGGCCGATCGCGTCCCGGACCCGCCTCACCTTCTCCACATCCGCTCGCGGATTGGCGCCAATCCGCATTTTCAGCGCGGTATAGCCCTGTTCCTTGTAGTTCAGCATCTCGCCGATCAGTTCCTCTTCCCCATTGCTCATGCCTGCGCTCGCGTATACGCGCACGCGGTCCCGGCATACGCCGCCGAGAAGCTCGTAGACCGGCCGATTGAGCGCCTTGCCGACGATGTCCCACAAAGCGATTTCGATGCCGCTGATGATTTTGATCGCTCCCCCCTTGCGGCCCCAATGAAGGGAGCGAACGAACATTTTGCGCCACAGCTTTTCGATGTCGAACGGGTTCTCTCCCACCAGCATCCCCTTGAAATGCTCATCGATGATGGAACCGACCGATTGGGGGATGCAGGAATCCTCGCTCACCTCGCCGATGCCGTGAATGCCCTTGTCCGTCCAGACGCGCACGAGCGTGGCGTTCCGCTGCAGCGTCGTCCAGCCCGGACATTGCCAGCGTTCTTCTTCGCTGTAGCGATAGGACAGACGGATCGTTTCAATATTCGTGATTTTCAAATCGCTCATTGCCTTCTCACCGTCTTTCATTCGATTTCGATCGTCTCGACCGTGCCGTTCCGGAACGAGCGGCGAACCGCTTCAGCCAACTGCATCGCAAGAAGCGCATCCTCCATCGTGGACAGCGCGGGTTCGCCCCCCAACAGGCATCGCCGGACGAAATAATCCGTTTCCTGCTCGAACATCTCCAAATATAGCGGATAGTCCCGCTGCTCCTCCAGGCCGCCGCCAACCTGATCGCGGCGCGAAAAATGCATCCCGCCTTCGGTGCCGAGCAGCTTCACCTTGAACGTCCAGGGATCGCTCGTCTCGTCGTGTCCGGCCCAGGAGACGTGCAGATGCGCGAGCGCTCCCCCTGCGAATTCCGCATTGACGGACAACTGCTCGTCTCCGTCCGGGAACAGCTCCCGCCGGACCGCAGCGCCGAACGCATGAAGCCGCTTCGGAACGCCGAGCCAGGCGATCATCAGATAGAGCTGGTGGCAGAGCACCTCTATCGAAGGGCCGTGATACCGCCGCACTAGCTCGTCCGGCATCCGGTAGATTTCGCTCATGAACATGGTTAGGGGCCGGCCGATCTTCCCTTCGCCGAGAAGCCGCTTCATGCGGGCCAGCTCCGGCAAGTACAAGTAGCTGTGGCCCGGGATGCAGCTTACGCCCCGCTCCCGCGCCAGCCGGATCAGCCGCCGGATCCCTTCCGTATCGAGGCTGACGGGCTTCTCCACCAGCACGTGCTTGCCGCTTTCCATCGCCTGCGCGGCCAGTTCGACATGCGTTTCCATCGGGGTCAAAATATAGATGGCGTCGATATCTTCAGCGGCGCACAGCTCCTCGAAAGATACGGCGCGCGCGCCCCAGCGCCGCGCTTTGTCCGCCGCCAGCTCCCCGTTCAGATCGGACACGGCCGCCAGCCGAGCCGCTTCGCAGCGCATCACGGCGGCGGCATGCAAATCCGCCACGCCGCCGCATCCGGCAAAACCGATGCGCACGATGCTATCTTCCCGCATTTCGCGCTCTCCCCTTCCGCCTACGGCCACAGCTTGATGCCGAGCCGCTCCTCCGCGTATTTGCCGTACTTCCACAGCATCTGCATCAGTCCGGCGTCGGCAATGGCATTCGGCTTGCGGCACACATCGCTGGCGATGACGCCTCTCGCCTTCAGAATCGCTTTTTCGAACCGGACGAACAGCTCGGCGGACTGCGTCGTATGGTTCAAAATCGGCAGCAGGTCGTTGAACCGGCGGAACGCCGCGTCCTTGTCGCCTCGCGCGAACGCCTCGTAAATGTCCAGGTACGGCCGCAGCATGGCGGCCCCGGGCATGAGGCCGACGGCACCGCGCTCCAGGGCGTCGTACGTCTGCACGCCGCCGTTGCCGATAAAGACGCCCATCCGGCCCCCGGTCTGTTCGACGATCGCGGAGATCATCGGGCCCGGCGGAACCGATTCGGCCTTAATGTACATCCGGCCGCCGGTTCGGCGCTCGACCTCCAGAAACGTCTCTACCGGAATGCCGACACCGGTTACGTTCGGGGCGTATTGGATGATGACCGGCAGGTCCACAGCGCCGGCCACGGCTTCGATATGCTCTACGATCGCCGCGTTTGATGGCGCGATGAAGGAGGGCGGCACCACCATGACCGCGTCGGCGCCGGCCGCTTCCGCATGCTTCGCGTCCTTCACCGCCAGCTCCGTCGAGTGGCGCGTAATGTTGGCGATGACGGGCACTCTGCCGGCGGTATGCTCCACCGTCGTCTCGATCATGAGCCGCCGTTCGTCGTCGGCGATTTTATAAAACTCGCTCGCCACGCCGAGCAGCGCGACCCCGTGAACGCCTTCTTCGATCACCGCATCGATTACCCTTCGCAGGCTGCGGTAGTCAATATCCGCGCCGTCCGCGGTGAACGGCGCGGGCAAAATCGGTATGACGCCGTGCAATGGCTTCGTTAACAATGTTCGGACCTCCCTATGAAATCGCAAGCGGTAGGATGAGCCTCAGTCCGCCGGCGCATTTATGAAATCGTCAGCAATATTTTGGCTACGGGGCCCGGATCGTTCAGCAGCTTCTCGAAGCAGGCCTTTCCTTCCTGCAGCGGCGAATGCTGTATCCAGCCGTCGAGTCCGGCGGTGCCGTCGGCGAGCCAATCGAGCGCCGTATCGAAATCGGCGTCGTCATAACAGAAGGCGCCGCGCAGGATAAGCTCGCTGCGGATGACGACATTGACCGGCACCGCGCTTTCCGCCTCGTGCAGACCGGAGAAGACGACCCGCCCTCCCGGCCGGGCGAGCAGCGCGCTGTCCCGCCGGGTCGCCGCAACGCCGACGGCGTCAAGGACGACGTCGAACCCTTCCGCAGGCATCAGACTGCGCAGCTCCGCTTCGCTGCCGGCGACGGCCGCGCCGAGCGACGCCGCGATGCGGCGGCGGTCCGGATGCAGCTCCATGAGCGCAACGTCCCGCAGCCCGAACCGGCGGGCCGCCTGCAGCACGAGCAGGCCGATCGGTCCCCCGCCGTAAATCAGCATCCGGTCGGCCGGATCGAGTCCGGCCAGCCGGACGGCATGAACCGCGCAAGCGAGCGGTTCGGCAAGGGCGCCGGCGTCAAACGAGACGCCTTCCGGCAGCCGGCGCACGCTGGCGGCCGGCACGCAGACGTACTCCGCGAACGCGCCGGGCACATGCGCCCCGACGATCCGCCGCTGCCCGCACAGCTGGGGGCGGCCTTCGCGGCAGCGCTCGCAGGTCCGGCAGGAGAGCAGCGGGTTGACCGTCACCCGCTCGCCGGGCCGGAAGTTGCCGGCTCGTTCGCCCGCAGCCGCAATCGTGCCCGCGAATTCATGCCCCATAATGAGCGGAGGCTTGCGCAGCGAATTGTGGCCGAGGTAGCCGCTCAGCTCGGAGCCGCAAATACCGGCCGCTTCGACGCGGATCAGCACGTCGTCCGCCCCGGGCTCCGGAATCGGCACGCCTCTTATATTCATCTCGCGCGGATTCTCGTAAACCAGCGCGTTCATCATCGTTTTCCCCATCGATATTCCATCCTTTCGATCAAGCTATCCTTTCACTGCGCCGTCCGCCAACCCCGACACGAAGTACCGCTGCATGAACAAAAACACGAGCAGCACCGGCAGCGAGGCGAGCAGCACGAGCGCGAAAATTTCGTCCCAATTGGTGCTGTATTGGCCGATGGCCAGATAGATGCCGGTCGTGACCGTATAGCCTTTGGTCGAGCCGAGCAGCACGAGCGGGTTCAAAAAATCGTTCCAGACGAACAGGAACAGGAAGATGACGACCGAAGCGGTCGGCGGCTTCAATATCGGGAAGATGATCTGCCAAAAAATACGGAAGACGTTCGCGCCTTCCATCATCGCCGATTCGTCCAGCTCCTTGGAAATCGTGCGGATGAAGCCGGTAAAAATAAAGGCCGTAAACGGGATATACCAGCCGGTATTGTACAGCACCAGCCCCGTTTCCGTGAACATCAGCCCGAGCGCCCGCAGCAGCTTGATGATCGGTATGAGCACGACCTGCGGAGGTATCATCATGCCGCCGAGCAGCAGCAGGTACGCCCCCGTCATCAGCGGATGCTTCGTACGGGCCATGACGTAAGACATCATGGAGCCGAGACAGACGAGGCACACAATGGAAGCGGCTGTAATGATTGCGGTCGTGCCGTAAGCCTGGAAAATATTGAAGGTCGGCGTTACCGCCACCTTGGCGAAATTGCTCAGCGTCAAGTCGGCCAGCGGAATGCCCATCGGATTGGCGACAATCGCTTCCTTCGGCTTGAATGCATTGACCACCGCAATATAGAACGGCACGAGCATAATCAGGCACAAGATAAACAGAAACGCGTGACGAATCCGATTCAGCGCGGCATCGCTCATAGTATCCGCTCCTCTCTGCGCCGCAAATAGAGCGTCATGACGACGGACACGAGGGCGACGAGCGCCATCAGCACGACCGCGAGCGCGGCGGCGTAGCTGAACCGGTTCGTGTTGATGCCGAGACGGACGATGTTGAACGCGGCCGTCTCCGTCGCCCCGCTCGGCCCCCCGTTCGTCAGGACGGCGATCCGGTCGTATTCCCTCGCCAACGTGGTGAAGATGAAGATCATGCACATCGTGACGCTCGGCGCCAGCATCGGGAACGTCACGTTGCGGAAGGTGCCGAGTCTGTCCGCGCCGTCGATTTTCGCCGCTTCGTACAAGTCCTTCGGAATGCCCTGCAGACCGGCCAGGTACAGGACGATGACGCCGCCGATATTTTGCCAGACGATCAAAATCGTAATGGTGGCGATCGCCGTTCCCGGCACGCCGAATATTTCGATCCGCTCCAGCCCGAGCCGCTCCAGCACATTATTCAGCACGCCGTTGTAATTCAAGATCGCCTTCCACAGGAAGCCGACGACGACGGCGCTCAGCAAGAGCGGGAAGAAAAAGACGGAGCGGTAAAAATTCGTCATCCGGCCGGGCTTGTTGAGCAGCACGGCGAACAGCAGCCCGAGCGCGTTGATGGCCGCGGTGCCGACGACGGTAATCAGGGCCGTAATGCGCAGCGCGCGGTGAAAGTCGCCGTCGGAGAGAGCGGCGGCGAAATTGCCGAAGCCGACGAAACGATAGTCCGGGCTCAGGCCGTCCCAATTGTGCAGGCTGTAATAGACGCACATGCCGATCGGAATCAGCATGAAAACAACGTAAACAAGAAATCCCGGAGCGAACAGCAGTCCTCTGACCCAACCTTCCTGTTTCATTCCTGTTCCACCCCCGCTTGCAGATTCGAAACGGGGCGCGGTATCGCTTATCGGCAGACGCCCCGTATTCGGTTCAGCTTGATCTTCGCTCCATGCCGGTTACTTGTTTTTGCCCCAATAATCGTCGAGGCCGGCCAATTCTTTGTTCACGTCGGACCCTTCGAGCAGCAGGCCTTGTCCGACTTTGGCCAGCTGGTTGCCGAGTCCGTTGACCGGAAAATCTCCCGCGCGCTGCGTCTCGTAGCCCGACATCGTTCCCGCTTCCTCCAGCAGATCGGCGATTTCCTGCTGCAGCGGCGTGAACTCGTTGTTGATCGGGTCGGCGAGTCCAGAGAACATGCCGTCGCTGGCCGCGAACGCTTTATGAAAATCCGGGTCGAGCACGAGATATTTGGCGAAGCGCAGCGCGGCTTCCGGCTGATCCGTCGTGTTCGATACGGCAAAGCTCGTCCCGCGCGAGCCGGACATGTACGTCTTCTTCCCGTCCAGCGTCGGCGCCGCGAATACGCCGGCTTCGAAATCCGGATCAGCCGCCTCGTACGCCGCCGTAAACCATGAACCCATCGGATACATCGCGCCGTTGCCGTTCAGAAACTCCTGCTCCACCTGCTCGTAGCCGATGCTCAGCGCTCCTTTGTTGAAGTAGCCTTTGGCCGCGAACTGCTGGTACCGGCTGGCCACTTCCCGCCAGTTTTCATCCTGGTAGCTCACTTTGCCGGCGTTTTTGTCCGCGTACCAATTCGGGTTTTTGCCGAAAATCTCCGGACCGGTCAGGATCGAGAACGTAAGCGTCGTCATCCAGTCGCCGGCGGTCAGCATCGGCGTAATGCCGGCCTGCTTCAGCTTCTCCGCTGCCGCTTCCAGCTCGTCCCATGTCCGCGGGAGCTTATCGATGCCCGCCTTGGCGAACAAATCCTTGTTGTAGAAAATTTGCGTATGCGGCTGCAAATAGGCTTGCAGCGTGTACAGCTTGCCGTCCAGCAGCAAAGATTCGTAATCCTTGATTTTCTTGATGTCGTCATCGATCGGAATTTCCATCAAGGCGCCCGCCTTGGCAAAATCCTGATACGAAATATTGCTCAGCACGTCCGGAAAATCGCCGGAAGCGAGCAGCGTTTTGGCATAGTTGTCGTTCAATCCTTCCAGCGACGGCGCTTGAATGCGCTTTACCTTAATGTCCGGATTTTTCTTCTCGAAATCGGCGATCCACTTGTCCCAGAATTCCTCGGTCAAATTGGTCGTTATGAGCGAAAGAAACGAAATTTCCACCCGGTCGCCCGCCGCGCCGCTCCCTTCGCCGCCGGCTCCTCCTTTGGACCCTCCGCCGCAAGCGGCGGCAAACAGCAGGGCGGAAATCAGCGCCGCCGACAAAGCCGCCCGGTATGCTCTCTTGCGTGTCAAATGCGTATCCCCCTTTGCAATCGATGGTTGTGTTTTTCCGCACTCCTAGTATATAGTGATCCTGAAAGTCTGCACTACAGGAATAACTTGCGATTCTCTGGACGGATTAAACGAATTTACCGCTCCGGGGACAAAGGAGGGCTTTTCGTTGATCGCGAGATGGTACCGCAATCTGCTCGGCCGCTTCGTTTTCCGCAAATTGACGGCCGGCATCGGCATTTTGCTGCTGCTGGTGTTCGTGCTGATCGGGCTCGTCACCTATAACCGGTTCTATGCCCTGCTGGAGAATCGGGAACAGGAGCTGCTGGAGGCGCGCACCGGCAATCTCCGGGACGAGCTGGCGAACATGATCGCCCAGTTCAAGCGCGAGGCGGTATCGTTCTATCCGCTCAACAGCAGCACGCCGGGCATGTACACCTATTTTCTGCCGGAGCGCGTGCCGGCAACCGAACGGGACCTTATCGAAGAGCGGAAATATATGACAGGCCAGCAGTCGTATATGCTGGAGCGCAATCCGTTCGCGATGTCGGTCGTCATGTACCGCAAGGCGGACGGCGGCGCATTCCACAAAAGCCGTTATCCGTCGGCCAAGCTCGCCCCCGGCTTCGATCTCGAAGGACTGTTCGATTCGCTTCCCCGCACCTACACGTATCCGTTTATCGTGCGAGCGGACGGGCTGTACCATAATATCCGGCGGCCGGTCGTTTATTTCATCAACCCGCTGTTCGACTTTTCGGATATCCGCAACGATAATGTGCAAGGCTATTTCATGATGGGGGTCGATTCCAACACGCTGATCGGCCGCTTCCGGCCTGAGCAGGACGATGACAGCCGCGTCGTCGTCCGCCAAAACGGCCGCACGCTGCTCGACAGCGGGCCCGACGAGACCGGCCGGGAAGGCAGCGGCTTTCTGCAAGCGGTATCATTTTTACCGGAGTACGGGCTTGAGGTAACCGGCATGGCCGACACGAAGAATATACAGGCGGAGCTGGCGCAAATCTCCTGGCTGCTCGTCGCCCTGCTGCTCGGCATTTGGGCCTCCTGCGTATTCATGATCCGTTATATATTGGGCTTCGTCACCCGCCGTCTGCGGTCGATGACCCAGCATTTCAAGCGAATGGAGGCCAATCCGTTCGTCGAACCGCTCGAGACGTCCGGCGACGACGAAATCAGCGATTTGATCCACCGCTTCAACCGGATGACGCGGGAGCTTCAGGATTATATCAACCGCGTATATATCGCCGACGCGCAGCGGAGCCATGCCGAATATTTGGCGCTCAAGATGCAGATCAATCCGCATTTTCTGTACAACACGCTGGAATCGCTGCGCATGCAGGCAGTCGTCAACCGGCAGCCGGATATGGCCGATAAACTGTTTACGCTCGGGCGGCTATACCGATGGCTGCTCAAGTCGGATTGCGAGGAAATTCCGGTGGAGGAGGAGCTCCGCTATACCCGGTATTATTTGGACCTGCTCATGATGGGCAAGCCGAAACAGATCGAACTGGAAGCGGAAAGCGAGGCCGATCTCTATGACTGCACCATGCCCAAATTCAGCCTTCAGCCGATCGTCGAAAACGCGATTCTCCACGGGGAGCTGGAGAAGGCGGAGCGCCCGGTCATTCTTGTTCGCATCCGGCTGGATGAGGACGCGCAGTGGATCGAGATTGCCAACAACGGCAAAGGCATCGCGCGCGAGGATCAATTGAAGCTGAACGAAAAGCTGCAGGCGAAGCAGCTGTTCGGCCAGGAGCATCTCGGGCTCAAAAACGTGCACGAGCGCATTCGTTCCCTGTACGGGGAGCCGTTCGGCCTGCGCATCAAGCCGACTCGGCCGGAGGACGGCTTCGCCCTGCTGATGAAGCTGCCCCGGGATGCATACGACAAAGGAGGCGGAGAATATGCCGAAAATGCTGATCGTCGATGACGACGCCCATATCCGCGCCGGGCTCACGCAATTGATCGACTGGGAGAATCTCGGGATCGAAATTATCGCCGAGGCCGGCGGCGGGCACGAAGCGCTCGCTATCTTCGAGCGGACGGCGCCGCAAATCGTGCTGACCGACATTCGGATGGCCGAAGGCGACGGACTGGAGCTGATCGAGCGGATCCGGGAAAGGGGCTGGCATACCCACATCATCGTCCTGAGCGGGTACGACGATTACACCTATGTCCGGCAGGCGATGAAATATCAGGTGGAGGATTATTTGCTCAAGCCGGTCGAGGCCGAAGAGCTGGAGGAAATCGCCAAATCGTGCGTGGCGCAGATCGAACACCGGTGGCTGGAGGAACAGGTCCGGCGGGAGACGTTTCAGCTGCTGCGCAACAACGTGCTGAACCGCTGGGTGGAGAACCGGATCGGAGAGGAGCCGCTGCGCGAGAAGCTCGATTTTCTTAAAATCGGAGTCGGCCGGACCCGGCTGTTCCAGGCCGCCGTCATCGGCTGGAAGGATGCGGCGGAGCCCGAGCCGTCGGAAGCGGAACGGAATTACCGCTCGTTCGCGATCTTCAATGTCATGGACGAGCTGCTGTCGGAGCATAGACGCGGCGTAGCCTTTCTCAACGGCGAGCAGCAGGTCGTCTGCCTGCTGTTCGGCGAGGCGGGCAGCGCCGATGCGTTTGCCGACGACAACCTCGCCTGGCTGCGGGCGAATGCGGAGCAATGCGCGTCCATGCTGAAGACGCCCTGGCACTGCGCTCTCGGCAAGCCGGTGAACCGGCTCCCGCTCGTCCACGCATCCTACCGCGACGCAGTCCGGCTGCTGGACGGGATGGAACAGACGGGCGGCGTTCACTGCGCCGATCGCCGCGCCGCGCTGAGCGACTCCCCCGCCGCAGCGCTGGCCGAGCACGAGCGCCTCATTCCCGCTCTGCTGAGCGGCGCTAGAACGCTTTGGGAGCAAGCGCTTGAAGGCGACTTTCAGTGGGCACTGGGGCAGTCCGATCCGCTGGCGGCGGCGAAATATGCCGCATCCGAATGGATCGCCACCGCCAAGCAGGCGATCCGGGAGCGGCATGGCGACACGGCGCGGCCGCGGCTGCCGGAAGAGCTGCTGTCGAGCATCTTCGCGGCGACTTCCGTTCCGGCCATCCGGCAAGCCGTCAATCGTCTCCTGGAGGCGGCCAGCGGCGGCGAACGGCCGACGGAAACGAAGAACAAGCTGACGATCGAAGCCGAGCGGTATGTGGAGGAGCATTTTCGCGAGGATTTGTCGCTCCAGACGGTGGCCGACCGCCTTCATGCGAGCAGCATATACTTGGGCCGGTTGTTCAAAGCGGAGACGGGGGAATATTTCAACGACCGCCTGAACCGGCTCCGGATCGACGAAGCGCGAAGGCTGCTGCGCGAAACCCGGCTGACCGCTTCGGAAATCGCCGCCCGCTGCGGCTTTGCCGACGCCAATTATTTTTTCCGAAAGTTCAAGCAGAAGGTCGGGATGTCGCCGACGGATTACCGGAAGACGGTCGCTCCCCCGCCGTGACCAAGGCGTCGGAGGCATCCGGCGCGACGGGCTGTGCTGGACACTAGGGCCCGGAGCGGCGCGGGCATCC
>NZ_JBCNFP010000214.1:0-988 GCF_050481165.1 Paenibacillus cisolokensis | reverse complement strand
AGCTTGTAACCCTCTCTTGCGATCTGATCTCCTTTCTGGTGTCGGAGCCTTAAGGATACTACAGATTCGCTTGATTGGGTTATTTTGCTATGTGACGATTTTTCGACAAGAACTTTTCACTGTCCAGAATTGGAAGGAGTATGCGTTTTATGATCAATCAAGTGGTGATCAATTTGAATGAACTGACCAATTTGACTTCCATCGGACTGTTTGAAACCAAAAATCCCTGGTATCACGTGGATCGAACCCTGGATATCGATAAAATGCTATACGTTGTCAATGGGGTCGTCACGTTGTGTGAAGAAGGCATCGACTACGCTATAGCCAGCAATCAAGTTTTCTTTCTCAAACATCGGTGCAGGCATTGGGGAAAAACCGAAATTGAACCCAGAACAAAATGGTTTTGGGTTTCGTTTAAGCCGTTTCAATTCAAAAAAGGTGTTGAGCAGTACGCTTTGCCGAAACAAATAACCGTTTCGTCACCTGCGCACCTGACCACAACTTTAAATACCATGTTGCACCTTTTCAATTCTTCGGAACCGTTCAAAAAGGAACGTCTGAATGGATATTTGTACTATATTTTGTATCAACTGTTGGTTCAACAAGTGAATAACCGATCGGACAAGAAAGCCAAAACTATCACCGATCAGGTGAAAAACTTGCTTTATGAGCACCTGGAAAGTCCGTTCTCCAGCCAATTCATCGAGGAGTCTCTGAACATGAATTACAGCTATATCGGACGAATGTTCAAATCCGTCACGGGAACAAGCATCAATCGCTACTTTAACGAGTTAAAAATACAAAAAGCGACGGAACTGATGCTACTTGACACACTGAATATTTCGGAAATCAGTGAATCGCTCGGCTATCCAAACCCGTATTATTTCAGCCGTGTCTTCAAACAAGTGACCGGCGTCTCCCCCAAAGAATACAGACGAAACTTGTATATCAAATCAATAGCGTTGCATTAACATGAAATCGGAATGTG
>NZ_JBCNFP010000213.1:0-1739 GCF_050481165.1 Paenibacillus cisolokensis | reverse complement strand
AATAACGGGATGTACGCTCAATTCTTTCCATAACCAAATTCTTTCGATAATTACCGACGCCGGGAGGTCCCAGAAAGATCAGGTTCTCCCGGTGCGCAAGAAACCGAAGCGTGGCCAACTCCCGGATCCGCCGTTCGTCGATGGACGGTTGAAAGCTGAAATCGAATTGATCCAACGTTTTGTGAAACGGCAAGCGGGCCATCCGCGTCTTCATGCGGATAAACCGTTCCCGTTTGGCCAGAAGCTCTTCCTGCAGCAGCTTGTCCAGAAACTCCAAATACGATATATTGTGCTTGGCGGCTTCCTCGGCATGATGATCCACTACCTCGGGAATCCGCGTCCATCCGAACGCTTGAAAGGCGTCTTGCAGGCGCTCATACAATAGCGTCGTCATACGTTCACCGCCTCATCGGTAAACTGCTCGTAGACGGATAAGTCGCGTTCCAACACTTCGGGGATCGCTTGCGGAACCAGCCTGGGCATCGGTTGGGGAATCTTATGCCGGCTGGTGGTTTGCAGTCCCTCGAAGTGTTTTTCATTGACGATGCGTTGATGTTTTCCCGTCGCCTTGGGGTGCTCGGCCACAAGCTGTTCCCCATGATAAATCCGAATCCGTCCGTTCTTGAGATCTTGAATGTGGACGATTTGGCCGACCCATTCGAACGGTACCGAATACCGGTTGTTTTCATACGAGACGCATGCGTCGGGCGACACTTTCCGCGCATGCCGATCCACTTCCTCGAAAGGCATCGGGTTGAACGGTTTGAGCCCTTCCCGAATCAAGCGTTCACGAGGCGTCTCGTGCGTCGTCCCGTGCACCCGAACATTGGCGACCGTGTCCAGCCAATCGCGAACTTGCCGGTTCAGATCGTCCAGACCGGTGAAGGTTCGGACACGTGGCCAGAAGTTTTTGCGGACATAGCCGATGCCGTTTTCCACTTTGCCTTTCGTTCTGGCCCGGTAGGGACGGCAGCTCTGCAACAGAAACCCGTGATGTGCCGCGAAACGGGCAAACCGTTCATTCCAGACGGCGTGTCCGCGTTCGTCAAAGTCCGCGACCACGGTTTTCATATTGTCGTACAGAACGACTTCCGGACGACCGCCGAAGTATTCGAACGCCCGCAGATGACAGCCCATGAGCGTTTCGAGTTTTTCGTCCTCCGTGAATTCGACGTACATCATGCGGGAGTAGCCTAACACCATGACGAACGCATATAGCCGCTTCGGCTCCCCGTTCCAATCCACCCGGAACCGGCCCCTGTCGACTTGGGCTTGATAGCCGGGAGAGGTTTCGAAACGCACGGTCGCTTTCGATAGGACGGATGGACGGAGAGGCTGCATGAAGGAGCGCAGAATGGTTTTGCGGCCGGTATATCCTTGGGCCTTGATCTCATCGAAGATGACGTTGGCGTTTAGGCAGCCCTCTTCCATGCGTCGACGGATGTAATCTTTGAAAGGATCCAGCTTGCTCGGTCGCTTGACGTGACGCTGGTAATAGGCTGGCTCGGATTGCTGAAGCCATTTGCGGATTGTTTTTCGGTCTCTGCCCAACTCGTTGGCGATCTGAGAGATGCTCATTCCCCGTTTTTTCATCTCGTGGATCATATAGAACTCCCCATTTCGGATCATGATGTCTCTCTCCCTCCAGGGAGAGAGTCTGTGATAAGGGTGGGGAATTTTCAACCGTTTCTTTTGGGGATTTTATCACCGTTTTTCACACAAGGCCACCTCCTGGAAGA
>NZ_JBCNFP010000212.1:0-1138 GCF_050481165.1 Paenibacillus cisolokensis | reverse complement strand
CAAACTATTGTACATCATCCGCCAATGCGGTTCATTCCCTCGTTTTTGTTGTAAAGAATGCAGCATTTGCTGGCACGCCTGCGGGGTCGGCGTTCTAAAAAAGGAATGGCGGTGTCGGGAGGTTATCCCGCACCGCCATTTCCAGCTTTCGGTTCGTTGCCGCCTTTTATAGGCAATTGTAAGCCATTCGACCTCGACCGGCCGCTACCTGCTGCTCCAGCTAGACAAACCGGTTCGTCAGCGCCCCCAGCCCTTCGATCTCGACCGTGACAACGTCGCCGGGCCGCAAATAGGCGCGCTGCTCCAGCGGCATGCCGAACGCGACCCCTTCAGGAGTCCCCGTCAGAATGAGGTCGCCCGGCTCGAGCGTCATATGCCGGGAGATATAGCTGATAATTTCCGCACAGGTGAAAATCATGTCCCGTGTGCTTGAATGCTGGCGCAGCTCCCCGTTCACCCGCGTCATGATTTGCAGCTGCTGCGGATCGCCGATTTCGTCGGCGGTGACGAGGTAGGGGCCGGCGGGACAAAACCCGTCGAACGTTTTGCCGAGCATCCATTGCGACGTCCGCATCTGCCAATCCCGGGCCGAAACGTCGTTGACGGCGCAGTACCCGAACACGCAGCCGAGCGCGGAGGACACATCGACATTGGCGGCGCGGCTGCCGATCACGATGCCAAGCTCCGCTTCGTAATCGACCTCGTTCGAGCCTTCGGGCAGACGAATGTCGTCGCCATGCGCGGCCAGCGCATTGTTGAATTTATTGAACAGCAGCGGCACCTTCGGATAGGGCAGCTTCGACTCGTCCGCATGCTTGCGGTAGTTCAAGCCGGTGCAGATGATTTTGCCCGGAGCGGGGACGCACGGTCCCCAATCAACGGCGCTTTCCTCGATGGCGAACGCCGAGCATTCTTCCTCTCTCAACCGCTCCAAATAGCGTTCCAGCGCCTTCCGTCCGGCCGTACCGGACCGGATGAACGCCATCGGCTCGGCTGCGATGCCGTCCTCCGGATGAACGCCGAGCGCCGCCTTTACGTCGACGATTCGGCGGTCATCCAGCATCGCTCCCAACCGATACGCGCCGTCCCCCGCGATAGCCAGCAGTTTCATCGTCTTCACTCCTCGTATAGTATGTTT
>NZ_JBCNFP010000211.1:0-1777 GCF_050481165.1 Paenibacillus cisolokensis | reverse complement strand
TGGATGCGAACTATCACGGCGCCTTTCATTTTCCCTATCTAGTAGCCTGGGAGAGAAGAAGCGAAAATTAAACCTTTCAAAGGTGGTTTACAGATAATAGGGTTGACAAAAGGATAATAATGGAATATTATAGTTGTAGGGATAAAATGGAATAAAAGGAGATTTTGGGGTGTATTGGGGGTGATAGTTTTTACTGGGTATACGTGAGATTTGGACGTTCGTGTGTTTGTACTGAATCTATCAGTTAAAACGGATGCTAAATTTTATGATTAGGTGGGTGGAGTATAATGGAACTTTTGAAGAGGATTCTTTCAGGAGGTTTAGTGGTACTACTACTTGGTGGCTTTACGTATAGTCCCAGCGCTTCAGTCGATGAGCCTTCGGTAAATATTCAGAAAAAACCAAAGACGTTGGTTTTAACAAAGAAGGCAGTCAGTCAATCGAAACTTGATGAAGTTTTGCAAAGGTCGAGAAAGAAAGCACAGGAAGAGATCGTGAAAAACGCTGCCTTATTGAAAAGTAATGAAACAGAGCAAGTAATCAATTATTACTACATTGAGGACGGAATTGGGTATTTTTATGAGTTAACACCAGAAAATTCCGAAACTTACATAGTTGGTGATGTGGTAGAAGAGTCAGAAGAAGAGTCTTCATTTAGTGCATTGGCAACTATACCTAACGGAATTGGGGGACGAGCGGTTATTCGACAAAACGGAAATTATTTAACAACAACAGTCCGTACTGCTACACAAGCTCAAATGGGGTCAACAACTAACGGAATAGCTTGGACATATTCAGGTTTCAGCGGAGTAGGTGATAGTGCGAGTGGTAATCCGGGCTTTACTGTGGAAGCAGATATGGGGCTCCAGTATAGCAATAGCTGGGGATACGTGATATGGAAGCCGCATGTTGGGTATTACAATGGCACTCAGTTAAGAGGAACTTTTCTCAGTGGCTACGACCAAGTACAGTACAAAAATGGTTTCAAAGGTGGAACTGACGTTAATTTCTCCGTTTATCGCAATGTAAATAATAATTTACGGTTAACTCAAAGTGGCTATGCTGAATGCGGGGATATGAATTGTAACAATACCTCAGATACCTGGTTAACTTCAATTCTTGAGATTGCGAATACCAAAGTAACAAGCGTAACGCAATGGAAGATACTTGCAACTGTTGCAGGTTCTGAAGATGTTACTGGTAATAACTATGCAGATTTCAAAAATATTATGGTGGATGGTGTGGCAAAAACTCCTGTGATAGATGCCCAAGAATATGCCACGATTAACATATCGGGAAATAGGGCGACAATTACTGTATCACACTAAGTCTACTTCTTCTAATATTGTTTTCGAATTTTTACAGTAATGAATTATAAAACGTGGTGACGAGTGGTAATAAGAGGCATAGTTTTTTGAAAGCCTTTTATCATCACTCGTTCTTTTTCAAACTTGGTTGATGATAGAATTTTTAAAGGTAAAATTAGAATGGATAAATTTAAAATGCATAAGCAACATTTTTTATTTAGTTGACGTTATTAACAGCAAATGAGTAGAAAGGGTGGATCCAGATGAGAAAACTACTTCATATCGTGTCTTTGGCGGCACTTTTAACCGGAATGACGCCCATCCATTCAGTGGCAGCGGAGACAGGACGCATCGAGATCGTCTGGAACGGCGAGCCCTTGACGATGCAGCATGAGCCGCTTGTGCGGGACGGCCGCGTCTATATGCCGCTGCGGGAGCTGAGCGGGCACATCGACGGGGCGGCGGTATGG
>NZ_JBCNFP010000210.1:0-1052 GCF_050481165.1 Paenibacillus cisolokensis | reverse complement strand
CGTGAGCATCCGAAACCCTTTATAGTAGCAGCCGGTCGCATGGTCCTTAAACCTGGAAAGCAGTTCCACCGTCTTGCTGCGATTCCGCTCAAACATAGAGTCGTCGACCACAAATACGGATACGCGATCCTTTCTGGTCAATGCTTGAACCTTATCAATGGTGGAGGAACCCAGCAACAACAAAAACCGACGCCATGCGTAGCCACTATGGTTGAGAAAGCGATAGACTGCGTCTTTGCCAGGAAATGATTCTCCTTTCTCGCTTTCTAGCAAACGAAACCAGTTCTTGTGATGAAACAAGAGCACAAATACAAAGACAAGCTGGAATAAAAACGAACAGGTATAACCGAACTTCTTCTTGAAGCCTGCTGCTTTCAAGTGCTGAAGCACTTTCAGTTCTTGAAAAGCAGGCTTTAATTCGTTTGGTAGTTGATTCAGGTGCACGTTTTGCTCTATCATGATGGAAGACACCTCTTCTGTATGGTAGTGGAAGTCGTCACTCTCACTTTACCAAACGAAGCGGTGTTTTTCTATTTTACAATTCCCGTATTGAATTCATCGTTTATCCAGTCACAACATGCAGTTGAGCCGATTTTCGCTCTGCGAAAGTTGAGTTAATAGGAAGGAATTTACTTTTTTATGTCAAAATTAACTTTTGAGGGGCGGCCTGGATTTACACAACACTCAATTCCTTTGGTTAGGGGAGGTGAATTTCCGCTATAGTAGAGGGAGTGTCTAAGATTAGGGTAGCCCCCCCCTTCAAGTTCATTTTTTTGAAACGGAGTGGTGAATATCCAGTAAAATACCAACGATCATGGCCAAATAGACTTCCGAAAAGACTATTTTATCATGTACGGCAAACGACAGAAGGCATCCCAAAATCAAAAAAGTCAGAATGTTTGTATACTTTCTCATCAACACTTCACACCTTTCCAAACTAGGTTGTATTAAAGTTATCATGGTTGTCAATTTAAAATCAAACTGGATTTATTAAAGCGGACGTACAAAAACTGATGAAAGTGGTGAATTTTGTTGAACATGAAATCGGAAAG
>NZ_JBCNFP010000209.1:0-1280 GCF_050481165.1 Paenibacillus cisolokensis | reverse complement strand
TTGCGGAAAGCAGGCATTTCCAAGTCGTTCGGATTGTCCAGTCTGGCCATCTTTCGGCTGATCTTTACGCTCGTGTTTGAAGGGCGTAACTGGTTTCGTCTTCTCCACAGCGATCGCCGCGAGTCTTTGCCTGGCAAAGATGTGGTCTATCGGTTTTTAAACCACCCGCGTTTCGCATGGCGACGATTTTTGCATGCCTTGAGTCTGAAGATCGTTCAGCATTTTGATTCCTTAACCTCTTCGTCCCGCGTTCGAACGTTCATCATTGATGATTCGGTTCTTCGCAGGGATCGCAGCAAGAAAGCCGAGTTGCTGGCCCGCGTCTTCGATCATACGACGGGGAGATATACCCGCGGCTACAACATGCTCACGCTCGGATGGTCGGATGGCTTCAGCTTCGCGCCCATTGATTTTGTCATGCTCAGCTCGGCCAAGCTGGCGAATCGCTTTTGCGAGATGAAGGAGCGTTTGTCCAAGCGTACGCAAGGCTACAAACGCCGCATCGAGGCACTTTCGCGTAAGCCGGATGCGGTTGTGGCTCTGCTTGATCGAGCGATTCAGGCTGGATTCAGCGCTGACTTTGTCCTGATGGACAGTTGGTTTACCCAAGCGCCTCTGTTGCGTGAACTGATGGCTAAAGGTCTGCATGTCATTGGGATGGTCAAGGCGATGAAACAACGATACCGGCTCGACGGAAAAAGCCTAACGCTCCATGAACTGTATGCCCTGTTGCCAAAGCAGAAAAACAAAGAAATTCTTGGCTCAGTCATCGTTCAAACCGCCTGCGGTTTACCGATCAAACTGGTCTTTGTGCAAAACCGCCATCGGCGGCGGGATTGGCTGGTTCTGCTCAGCACTGATTTGGCGTTGGAAGATGCCGAGATCGTTCGCATTTACGGCATGCGTTGGAGCATCGAGACCTTCTTCAAATTTGCCAAATCGTATCTGAAGCTGGGAACGGAGTTTCAAGGTCGTTCGTTTGATATGCTCATCAGCCACACCACGATCGTGTTTACGCGTTATCTCGTGATGGAATGGGAACGTCGTCACGAAAACGACGCGCGGTCGTTGGGCGGTCTGTTCTTCCTGTTTTCCGACGAAGTTCGAGACCTGGATCTCAAAACGGCTTTGCAACATCTGATAGCATTTTTCATGGCGTTCACGGAAGCCAAGTCCAAACGGGATCAGTCTGCCGTTTTTCGTCAACTCCAGCATTGGATTTCGAGTTTGCCCAATTATATCAAGGGTTTGTTTGGACAATTAAGCTGCGAAAGTTGAGT
>NZ_JBCNFP010000208.1:0-1273 GCF_050481165.1 Paenibacillus cisolokensis | reverse complement strand
TACGGGCTTTCGAAATTTAGGGTTAATTTGCCCCTCTCGTTACAGGACCTTGCCAGGCCAACATGCCGCCCTCCACATTGACGACAGGATAACCCAGTTCATGCAAAAAGTCGCAAGCTTTGCCGCTGCGGTTGCCGCTCCGGCAGATGAGAACGATCGGCTCTTCGCCCGATTTGCATTCCTCGTAGCGTTCGGCCAGCTGGGACAGCGGAATATGTCGGGCTTCCGCAATATGGCCTTCTTCCCATTCCTCCTGCTCGCGCACGTCGATCAGGTTGATTTTCTCCCCTTGCTCCAGCTTGCGCTGCAATTCGTCGGTCGTCCATTTCGGGATCATGTCTGATCCGCTCCTTCCAGTCGCTCTCGAATTTGTTTTTCATATTGTCCGAACGCCGCCAGGCTTCCCCAGCCTCTCTGCTCCCCGAGCAGGCGAAGCCGGAGACGCTTTTCGCTCAGCTGCTTGCTCAGTTTCCGGCGCTCGTCGTCTTGCTCGCACATGGCGATCAGATCCTGCAGCGCGATCAGCTCTTTGGCCAGCTGCACCTCTTCCGGAACGTAACCGGAATTTTTGAGCAGCTTGTAGCCGACCCGAAGCTCTTCCGGAATATGGGACAGGTCTTCCAATTCGAGCGGCTTGCCCGCGCCTTGCAGGTTGTCGAACTCGCCTTTTCGCCTTGCTTCGGCAATTCGTTCCTCGACCAGCTGGGAAAAAAAGTCCACCGTAGCCGCCTCCTTGCACATTGCATCCGTTTCGCAAATGTTTCCGTTTCAGGGTTTTCAGGCTGAATACGTCCCCCGGTTCACAACGTCATTGTACCGTTAGCGCGGCCGCCATGTCCAGCCGCCGCGGGCGCGGGCGATTCGGCATCGGACCGGCAACAACGGCGTACCGGCGCCGTGCGAAGCCAGCCTGCGAGGTCTGGCCTGCAAGCGAGCTCCGACCTCGGGGTCCCTGGCGTTCGAAGCCCGGCCTGCATGTCCGGTGCGCATCGCGGCGCTGCGTGGCGGCGATCATTGATCGAGCCGACAACGAGCCGCGCTTTCCGCTTCGCGGTTTCGGCGGAACCCGGCACAATGCGGCCATTCGAACCGCTCAAGCCGAAACGGCCGCAGCGCGATCAGCGCTGCGACCGTTTCTTCGCGGCGAGCAGCCGGCTCATCGTGCTGCCGGCGTCGGCGTCCGCCCCGTCATCGCGGGGCGGCGCATCGGGCGGCGCGGAGCGAGGCGACTCCGGACGGGAGCCGGGGGAGTTCCCCGGCACCGCCGGTGCGG
>NZ_JBCNFP010000207.1:0-571 GCF_050481165.1 Paenibacillus cisolokensis | reverse complement strand
AAGAACTTTTCACTGTCCAGTCAAATATGAAGTTCAAAAAAATAAGCGATATTAGTACTAACTATTATCGAATTCCTTTGGAAGAAAACCTTGGGGATGCCAGGCATGGAATTCATACACATTTTGAATTGATCGTTGTGAAACTGGCTTTGGAGAATGGGCTGACCGGTATTGGGTATACGTATACGGGCGGTGTCGGCGGAAGAGCCATCAGTCAAATGATTGAGCATGATTTGAAACCTTACTTGTTGGGGAAAGATGCCGGTTGTATCGAAAAACTTTGGGATGAGATGAATTGGAAAGTCCACTATGTCGGCAGGGGAGGAATTGCTTCGTTCGCTATTT
This sequence comes from Paenibacillus cisolokensis, assembly GCF_050481165.1. Taxonomy (NCBI): domain Bacteria; kingdom Bacillati; phylum Bacillota; class Bacilli; order Caryophanales; family Paenibacillaceae; genus Paenibacillus; species Paenibacillus cisolokensis. The sequence goes on along the minus strand of NZ_JBCNFP010000207.1, from coordinate 226 downwards.
CGGCTATTGATATCGCTTTGTGGGATCTTCGGGGTAAATTGATGGATGAGCCATTATGGAGGCTGGTTGGCGGAAACGATTCTTCGACAAAGGCTTACGCTGGAGCGATCGACCCGAATTTCACCATGGAGAAATTGCTTGATAATATTCGAAACTATCTCAATAAAGGCTTCCGGGCGGTCAAAATCAAGTTGGGGCAAGAACGGTTGAACATGAAATCGGAAAG
>NZ_JBCNFP010000206.1:0-6021 GCF_050481165.1 Paenibacillus cisolokensis | reverse complement strand
ACTTTCGAAATTCAGGTTCATCATTCCGATCGGGGCAGCCAATACGCTTCCCATGAGTACCAACAACGGCTCCTAAAATACGGGATGAAGGGCAGCATGAGCCGCAAGGGCAACTGCTACGACAACGCCTGCATCGAATCGTTCCACAGCATACTCAAAAAGGAACTCGTTTATCTGGAAAAGTTCAAGACCCGCAAGGAAGCGCAAAGCAAGATTTTTGAATATATCGAGTTTTTCTACAATCGCAAACGAGTCCATTCGGCGATCGGGTATCTCACACCCATTCAATGCGAACAAATGTACGATTATGTTGCGTAATTTTCTCGATTCCATGTGTCCAATCTATTGACAGAGGTCCAATATTATAACTTGTACTTGTAGTGACAGTCAATATCTTGAAATATTATGAAGTTTTATCTGTTGCGTGAATGAATCTGATCTTTAAACTGATTTTCTTGGTCTTCCCACTGGATCATGATCAATACCCCGTTTTCTTTTATTGAATCCAATGTGGTAAAACCAGACGCTTCTTCTAAAACGTACTCGAACTCGAAAACATTCGTTTTTCTGTTTTTTATAACATCGATGATGATCCCATACTGATCTTCGTATTCTTCATGATACCCATCGGTTTTCATTAATTTCTCTTTGTAAGTTGGGTCATACACGTTGATGATTTGTGTACTTTGATCCGTTCCCAGCGCAAAGCTGATATACTCTACCTCATTCAGCTCTTCCAGATCCCCTTTAAAGCGAAAAATCGATGGAAAGTATTTTTGTCCATTTTTTATAATGACTTCGTTGGGGATCGAGACTTCCCATTTCTTCCCTTCTCCTTGAAAAACCATTGCTTCGGCGTGTTTGTTTTCGGATGTCTGCGAACATCCGATTAGAATACCGCTTAGCATTACAACTAATAAAGAGGTTCTTAAAAGCGTGATGTGTTTTTGTTGAAACGATTTGCACATAAAAAGTTACCTCCTCCACTTTCCTTGCCTGAGCAGAAGCCTACCATATATTTATTTTTCCAACAAGAAAAGGATTCTCTAAAATAATACATGGGCCTCCGCACTCAACACAAATGATATTGGTGCGCTGGCCAACCATCTGAATCCCTCCTGTCAATCGCGACAAGGTTCAATACTATTGACGTGAAAATAACGGCGCGCTTTATTTTGTGAATTGGCTGACATACAAGAAGCAATACGTGCGTCCCGGCACTTACAGCACGTATGGTTGGCTTGTCAACTACCATATCGTCCCCCGCCTCGGCTCCGTAAAACTGGACAAACTCACACCGCAAATGCTTCTGTCCGTGTATGAGGAGATGCTGGAAGACGGGCTTGCGCCGCAAACAGTAAAACACGTTCACAAGGTGCTTCATGACGGCCTCGAAACCGCAATGAAATGGGGGTTGGCAGAAATGAACGCCGCCAAGCTTGTGAAGGCTCCCAAAGTGCCGAAGCATGAAATGAGGGTGTGGAATGAAGAACAGCTTACCCAGTTTTTTCGGGAATTCCAAAACCCTCGGTACCACACATTCTTCTTCCTGGCCGTCACGACCGGAATGCGCAGAGGAGAACTTCTTGGCCTCAAGTGGGAGGACATAGACTTTGAAAATGGAAAATTGAGCGTCCGCCGGGCGTACGTCCGCGGTTACAAAGGATATATCTTTCAGGAACCGAAGACTGCCGCGGGGATAAGAACTATTGCTCTATCTAAACAGACACTTGCCGCACTGAAACGGCATCGCATATGGCAGTTGGAGGACCGTTTAGCTGCCCCATACTTCAAAGACCATGGCCTTGTCTTTTGCCAGCGAAATGGAAATCCTTTGACACCGCAGCAGGGGGAAGGAGTCTGGTATCACTTTTTCCGAAAGTCCAACCTGCCATATATACGCATCCACGACCTTAGGCATACTCACGCTTCTTTGCTGCTCAAGGCAGGTGTGCATTCGAAGGTCGTCAGCGAGCGCCTCGGCCATTCCTCCGTGACCATCACGCTGGACAGATACAGCCACCTGCTTCCCGGTCTTCAGGAAGCCGCCGCCGCAAAGTTCGACGAGCTTGTGCGGCTTCCCGCTGTACACCGGCAGGCTTGACTTGCCGCGCGGCGGTCACTTGCGTGAAGCAGGATCATCCCCCAAGGGGAACCCGTTTGCGGGTTCCCTTTTTCCATGCCCGGCCATACAAACGCGCGCTCGGCTCATGGGGTGGTTGTAAACGATTTCGCCTCGCCGTTGTTTGCGCCGTGTTTGCAAGGCAGGGGGTGAAAGGGCGCTCAGCGTGGGGTTTCGGCGTGTATTTCGGGAGTTTTTCCGGGCATATACAGGCAATCGCCTGCCGTGACGCCTTCCTTTAGCGCTGCTCCAAGCTCGTCAATCTAGTCCGCATAAATGTCCAAGTTCCCTCATAGACATGAACCAGTTGCAAAAACATTGTGCAGAGGGGATGATTGTCAATGCGTCGCATCACATGGATTGCGGCCATCGTCGCTTGCTTCTCGATGCTGCTCGCCGGTTGCGGAGCCAAAGACGCCGATTCCATCGTCAAGGAACTCGACAAAGTCGTCGGAGGCATGGAAAGCTACAAAGGAAGCGGGACGATGACGCTCCATACCGGCCAGGAGCCGCTGGAGTACAAGGTTGAAGTATGGTACCAGAAGCCGCAGTATTACCGAATCGCCCTCACGAACGCCAAAAAGGATATCACCCAGATCGTGCTGCGCAACGACGAAGGCGTGTTTGTCCTGACGCCCAAACTGAACAAGGTGTTCCGGTTCCAGAGCGACTGGCCGCAAAATCAGGGGCAAGTGTATTTGTATCAGACGCTCGTACGCAGCATCGTGCTCGACAATTCGCGCCAGTTTGCCGTCGACGACAACGCTTATGTGTTCGATGTCATGGCCAGCTACCAGAACGGCTCGCTCGCCCGCCAGAAAATTTGGTTGGATAAAAAGGACTATGCGCCGCGTCAGGTTGAAGTGAGCGACAGCAATGCGACGGTTGTGGTGCAGGTCAAATTCGACAGCTTTGAATTCGATACGCAATTTGACAAGAGCGCATTCGATACGCAAACGAATTTGAATGCGGGGACGGCCGGCGCCGACGGCAGCAATGCGTCCGGTGAAGGCGGCAAGCCGGAGACGGAAGCGCCGGATGCCAAGAGCGGAGAAGCCGCGACAACGCCGGAGACCGGCGGAGAGGATGTCGCCGCTCCCGGCCCGAAAAGCGGAGCGGACGGAGAAGCCGGGACGAGCGAAGGTCAGGACGCCCAGACGGGCTCGGAGGCCGGCACGTCTAGCGAGGAAGAATCGGAGAGCGATGCGGAAATCGGTTCCGATCCGGATGCCGGCGCGTCCGCCGATGTGGCCCCGGAGTTCGTCGCCAGCGAACCGACCTATTTGCCGGAAGGCGTATCGCATATCGATTCGATCGATATCGTATTCGGCGGCAACGCGGGCGTCATGCATCGTTATGGCGGAACGTACAATTATACGCTCATTCAGACGCAGCCGAAAGATGTGGCCGCATCGTTCGTACCGGGCTTTATGATCGACCTGGGCTTTACGATGGGATCGATTAGCGGCGAGGAGCCGATGACGCTGACCTGGACGTACGACGGAATGGAATATCGGCTGACGAGCAGCGATCTGACCGAGGAAGAAATGATTAAAATCGCCCAATCCGTCCAGAACGAAGCGACGAAATGACGAAATAGCGCATCCGGCACGTTTCCATTTTGTACCTGCGGGCGGTGTGCTCCATTTCATTGACAGTGCTATCCTCAACCATTAACATTAATGCTATTGGGTTTTCGAGGGAAGAGGAGAAGGTGAAGCGTATGGATGCATACTATCGCCCGACCAGGGCAGAGATATCGCTGGATGCGCTGCGGAACAATTTGAACGGTTACCGGGCCGCCATCCCCCGGGATATGAAACTGCTCGCTTCCATCAAAGCGAACGCTTACGGCCATGGAGCGGTCGAAATCGCCCGGGAAGCGGAGGCATGGGGTGTCGATTATTTGGGGGTGGCGTTTCTTGACGAAGCGCTGCAGCTCAGAAGAGCCGGCATTCGTACGCCGATTCTCGTGCTCGGATACGTTCCGGCTTCGGCGCTGGCCGTCGCGCGGGAGGCGGACATCACGATTGCGCTTTTCCGCGACGATGTGCTGGAGGCCGCGGCGGCGCTGCAGGGCGGCGGCAAACGGCTGAAGGTTCACATCAAGATCGATACGGGCATGGGTCGGCTCGGCTTGCCGCCTGGCCGGCCCGCGCTGTCGTTTATCCGGAGGGCGCTCGCCGTGCCGCAGCTCGAAGTGGAAGGCCTGTTCACCCATTATGCGCGGGCGGACGAACGTGACAAGAGCTACACCCGCATGCAGCACGAACGGTTTCGGGCGCTGGCGGACGAACTTCGCCGAGAGGGCATGGAGCTGCCGCTCGTGCACGCCGGCAACAGCGCGGCCGGAATCGATACGCCCGAATGGGGCGGCGGCATGCTGCGTCTGGGTATCGGCATGTACGGGCTGTATCCGTCCGACGAAGTGAACCGTACGCGCATCCGGCTTGAGCCGGTCATGTCCGTCAAGACGGAAATTGTGATGACGAAGGATGCGCCGCCGGGCTCCGGCATCAGCTACGGCACCCGGTACGTGACGGAGAAGACGGAGCGGATCGGTACGCTTCCGGTCGGTTACGCCGACGGCTACAGCCGGATGCTGTCGGGCAAGGCGTCGGTGCTGGTGCGCGGCGTGAAGGTGCCGGTGCTCGGCACGATCTGCATGGACCAATGCATGATCGCCCTCGATCCGGCCTATTCGGACCGCCTGGGCCCTGTCGAAGCGGGAGAAGAGGCGGTATTGATCGGAAGCCAGGGCGGGGAAACGATTCATGCCGACGACCTTGCCGCATGGCTCGGCACGATCCATTACGAGGTGACGTGCATGATCGCCGCCCGCGTGCCCAGGGTTTACATTCGCGACGGCCAAACGGTGGCGATTACGAATATGCTGGCGAATCCATGACGGTCGGTTCGGGATGTAAGATATTTCTTCTCGAATTTTTTTGTCTTTCGTGGAGGATTTTGGAGGGTAAAGGCGAAAATAATAGCTAGCAGGGGAAAGCTGCATATCGAATCCATGCAGTTCATAGATATGATGAAGTATAGTGCGCGGCTTTTATTGACATAATGATGGTATTGGAAAAGTTTTGGAGGTGCTAGTTCGGTGGCCAACGTACAGAATACGAAACGGATTATGATCAGCCTGCCAGACCAGCTGTTAGAGGAAGTTGACGGAATTGTCGCCAAGGAGAACGGAAATCGCAGCGAATTTATCCGTCAGGCTATGAAGCTGTATATTATGGAGCGCAGAAAGCGGCAAATCCGGGAATCGATGCAGCGCGGGTACCTCGAGATGGCGATCATCAATCTGAACATGGCCTCGGAAGCTTTTCATGCGGAGGAAGATGCCGACCATACACTCGGCCGTCTCGTAAGCGGGGTGTAGAGCTTGATTGTAAAACGCGGTGATGTTTTTTTTGCCGACCTATCGCCCGTGGTGGGATCGGAACAAGGCGGAGTGCGGCCGGTGCTCGTTATCCAGAACGATATCGGCAACCGTTTCAGCCCGACTGTCATTATAGCCGCTATTACGGCTCAAATCCAAAAAGCGAAACTGCCGACCCATGTCGAAATCAATGCCGCCGCGCACGGATTTGACAGAGACTCGGTCATTTTGTTGGAGCAGATCCGCACGATCGACAAGCAGCGTTTAACGGACAAAATTACCCATTTGGACGACGACATGATGCGGAAAGTGAACGAATCCCTTATGATCAGTGTCGGACTGATCGATTTTTAAACCGCCGGCATTTCGCAGGCAAGAGCTGTCTCTTTGCACAATCTGCAAGGAGACAGCTCTTGTTTTTTTAAGTATAAAACTCACTTCCTATTTGCCTGTATAACCGTCCGCGTCATCCGTCAAATCGTCGTCCGTCCGTCGGTGCGCCCCGCCT
>NZ_JBCNFP010000205.1:0-1873 GCF_050481165.1 Paenibacillus cisolokensis | reverse complement strand
TACTTTAATTTTCGGGATAGAATTCCGCAGAAAGAAGCATATACCAAAATCTTTGAACATTATGAGGGTCAACCTGATGTAAGAGAAACTTCAATCATCTTGCCTGTAGGGTGCGGAAAATCGGGCCTTATTACATTGACCCCATTTGCAGTTAAATCTAGAAGGGCTCTAGTAATCGCCCCCGGTATTAACATTGCAGGTCAGTTATATAAAGATTTTGATCCTACTAAGGAAGATATGTTCTACATTAAATGCCGGGTATTAAACGGACAAGAATATCCCGAGCCTGCAGAAATTAGGGGCACGGCGACAAATGTTAGTGATTTGGAAGAAGCCGACGTTGTTATTACGAATATTCAACAGCTTCAAGGGAACAACAATCGCTGGCTAAGAGCCCTTCCATCAGATTTCTTTGACTTAATATTATTCGATGAGGCACATCATAATGTTGCTGAAAGCTGGAACATACTGCGAGAAGCGTTTCCGGAAGCTAGAATCGTAAATTATAGTGCAACTCCAAGAAGGTCTGATGGACAGCTGATGTCCGGGGAAATTATATACTCATTCCCAATTGTCCGAGCAATAGAAGAAGGATATGTAAAGAAGCTTAAGGCTGTTGTATTAAATCCACAGACACTAAAATACGTTCGGAGAGAGGATAATAGGATAATAGAGAAGTAGAAGTTAGTCTTGATGAAGTTCGCAGACTTGGTGAGGAAGACGCCGATTTTCGAAGAAGTATAGTTACATCGGAAGAAACGTTGTTCACTATTGTCGATGCTTCAATACGTGCCCTTAACAAGATCAGAAGCGAGTCTCAGAACCCTCGCCATAAGATTATTGCTTCGGCTCTCAATTATCAGCATTGCATTCAAGTTGTTGAAGCATATAGGGCTAGAGGTTTACAGGCTGACTATGTTCATAGCTTGCAGGACGGTGCTGAAAACGAGCGTGTGCTAGACCGGCTTAAAAATCATCAACTGGATGCCATTGTTCAAGTTCGGAAACTGGGAGAAGGATTCGATCACCCGCATCTAAGTGTAGCCGCAGTGTTTAGTGTTTTCAGGGAGCTTTCACCTTTCGTTCAGTTTGTCGGAAGAATCATGAGGGCCATCGATCAGAATGATTCTGAAAGTATTAATAATCAAGGAACAGTTGTTTTCCATGCAGGCTCCAATATCGCTAGATTGTGGAGCGACTTTCAGGAGTGTAGTCAAGCAGACAGAGAGTTCTTCGATCAATTACTCCCGATGGAGAGCTTGGATTTCGGAGATGCAACAGAAATAGAAATTGAACCTAGAACAAGATGGAGGAAACCAAACCAAGTTGAAATAAAGGGGCAAGCAGGTCTTATCATTGAAGAAATCCCATTAATTCTTGAAGATGCCGAAGTTCAAAGAGCGATTCAACTTTTGCAAGATAAAGGTGTGACCCTTGAAGACCTTCGTACCGCATATGAGCATAAACCCGTACCAACAACAAAGCAACGGCAAAGGCAAGCATCGAGACAAGCATTAGACGAACTTGTGAGGAATGAAACCGGGTTTATTTTGAAACAACGCGGAATTAATCCGCATGGACGCGAACTTGATAAGAAACACCTCGGAAAAACTAATTTTGTATTGTTGAAATCAGCTATCGATCGAAAAATAAATCAATTTGTTGGTAAGGAGCCCGGCTCAAGAAGCGAATATAGCTTGTCTGAGCTACAGGCTATTAAAGCTAACCTCCAGCAGATTGTTAACGAAGCTACTGCGGAGGTATTATAATGCCTCGGCCCAAATCATTTTTGAAGAAGCTTTCCGTTGATATTGCACGAAGAGGACATAAATGTCAACATATGAGTACACATGAGTCAGTGTCAAGTCAGTGT
>NZ_JBCNFP010000204.1:0-928 GCF_050481165.1 Paenibacillus cisolokensis | reverse complement strand
CTCAACTTTCGCAGCTTAAATTAGGCAGGTAACCCTTGATGTAGTTGGGTAAACCTGCAATCCATTGGCGAAGTTGCGTTTGAATGAGTTTTGTGATTTTCTTATTGGCTTTCTTGGCGACATCCTCGATAAGCTCGATGAGCTGCTTGAGGGCAATCGCCCAGTCTAACTGACTTACTTCATCGCAAAGCAAATGAAACAAGCCACCCAATGTGCGGTGGTCGGTGCTTTGTCGATGTTGCCATGCCAGTAAAATGTAACGGGAAAAGACTATTGTGGTGTGACTGACAAGCAAATCATAGGAACGGCCTTGAAATTCCTTTTGCAGACGCAGCAAGGATTTGGCGCACTTGAAGAACACTTCAATATCCCAGCGTATTCCGTAAATCCGGATGATTTCTTCTTCGGGCAGCGAGCGGTCGGTACACAAAATCGCTAGCCATTCCTTTTTGTTCGACCGATGGCGAACGAAGACCATAGTGACAGGAATACCCGGAGACAGCTCGGTACGGATGGAACGCAAGATCCCCTTGTTCTTTCCTTGAACGGGGATGGCTTCAAAGTAAAGCTCTTGCAGGGATAAGCGGCGTCCGTCAACAAGATAACGTTTGTTGTCCGCTTTGACCATGCCGATCACATCCAGACCACGATCAAGCATCGCTTGGATCAACGGAGCATGTGTAAACCAACTGTCCATGAGCACATAAGGAGCTTGCACACCCGCCGAAAACGCACGATCAATCATAGCCGGAATGACTTGAGGAGCAGACAGCAGAGCTTCTACCCGCCGCTTGTAGCCGGACGTTCGCTTGTCGATCCCTTCTATGATGCCGTTTATTTGCGACTTAAGAGAAGCGAGCAGGGAGAAGTCAACCGGAATAAATGTATGGCCGTCCGACCAGCCTAGCGTGAGCATCCGAAACCCTTT
>NZ_JBCNFP010000203.1:0-7304 GCF_050481165.1 Paenibacillus cisolokensis | reverse complement strand
CTTTCGAAATTCAGGTTGAATAAAAATAGAGTTATGGGGGGGGGAATCAATTGAACCAAATTCGTTTAATCCAGAAAGATAAAGTCGCTGTTGTTGGACTCGGTTATGTCGGACTCCCTCTCGCTGTTCATATTCAGCAAAAAGGGTATCCCGTTATCGGGATTGACAAAGACAAGAACAAGCTTCAGTTGCTTCAGAACGGACAAAGTTATATTCCGGACGTTACCCATCATCAAATCAAAGAAGCGATGAAAGCCGGGTTTCAAGCAAATGTACCGGGAGAACTCATCCGGGGAGCCAAGTATATTATCGTTTGTGTACCCACCCCTCTAGATGATTCGGGAGAGCCAGAGCTTGGGGCATTAAAAAGTGCATCGGCTTTCATCTCGAGAAATTTGCAACCCGGTCAGACTGTAATCTATGAAAGCTCTACGTACCCGGGGACGTTGGAGGAAGTGGTCTGGAACATCCTGTCAAAGAGCGGCTTAAAGGTCGGCCAGGATTTTTATTTGGGATATTCCCCGGAACGGATTGATCCCGGCAATCATCGTTACCCGCTAGAAACGATCCCTAAAGTGGTCAGCGGCTTAACGAATGCGTGCAAAGAAAAGGTGAACCAATTTTATAGCACTTTGTTTCATAAAACCGTACCGGTGAGTCATCCGCGGGTGGCGGAAATGTGCAAATTAATTGAAAATATCCAACGGTTGGTCAACATTTCACTGGTAAATGAAATAGAAATCATTTGTGAAAGTATGAACATCGACTTTCGCGAAACGTTGCAAGCCGCGGCTACTAAACCGTTCGGGTTTACTCCTTATTTTCCAGGACCCGGCATTGGTGGTCATTGCATTCCTGTCGACCCGCTATATTTTCAATGGAAAGCCAAGAAATACGGAAAAAGCAGCAAATTAATTGAAGCGGCGCATGAAATCAACAACTATATGCCGTTCCACATTGCAGAACGAATCGGCAAAAAACTGGAGTCGCTTCCGGGAGATCCTAAAGAGAAAAAAGTGTTGCTGATCGGTTTAGCGTATAAAAAAGACGTCAATGACATCCGTGAATCTTCTGCAATCAAAGTATTTAAACTGTTGTTGCAGATGGGCTACCAAGTGGAATATCACGATCCTTTTGTATCTAATGTTACGCTGTCTTCCGAGAAGTATGTCTCGAAAGTGATGAATAAAGGGCTTCTTCAATCCGCTGACCTCGTCGTCATTCTAACCGATCATTCGAACGTGGACTGGAGCCTGGTCAAGTCCCATGCCAAAGCTGTGATCGATACTCGCGGGGTTATATGAATGGTCATGAAAGAGGCGAGCAAGCTGCTGATCACTGGGGGGACGGGATTTATAAGTTCGTATATTGTAGATCGGCTGCTTGCGTCATGCTACTAAGTTGCGGTATTAGAACCGCCGAGTTTGTACCGAACAAAAAACAGCGATCGCCCCGTACAGGCGCATCGCTGTTTTTTCGTGTACGGCGTGCCCAGAAAGCACGCATCTTCTCCGGTCCCAACCAATTGTGGCAAGCGGATATTAAGTACGGAGCTCATACTCGTTACGAAGACACTCGGCTAAGAGCTTGTACCTATAGATATGCTCTTCACCTTCCACAAGCTCCAACAGCCATTCTTTCATCTGCTCGTCGCTTATTTTGCGTCCCTGCAGCCGCCGATATGCGCTGGGAACTGAAGCAAATCTTGAAGCCGTGGCTGGAAAAGCCGCAGCCTTACGGGGACAGGGGCTACAGCAAGCCGTTAAGGCCATAACCCGCACTTTCGGAAGCCGCCTGATTGCGGCCTGTTTTCTCTTCGGCCTCCCGGCGGTTTGCAACGTTTATTCGGTTTTATTCGGCTATGCAATAACGTGCAAAGGTTCTTGTCGTGAGCCGGTGACAAGAACCTTTTCCCTTTACGTCGAATGCGTTACTTTGCTTTGAAATGGACGATCGCGCTGTACCGGATTTTTCCGGCGTTCGGGTCGAAGACCGCCTGATAGGACAGATTCGCCACCTCCAGCAACAGCGCTTTGTTATTCTCGATTTGCTCCTCGATTTTGCGTTCCAGCGTCTTCAGATCGGTCGCCTCGAAACATTCGATTTTGTCCTGGATGCGTTCCAGCGAAAATCCCTCTAGCATGCGAAATCCCCCTTCCTTACTTTCCTTGCGAAACAAAGTGTGTTCTTTACGATCGATGTCAATCCTTGCGAAACAAACTGCATCCTCTACGATCATGTCAATTGCGGTCCGCTTTTGTCAAGTGACATAGCCGGGAATGGCCGCCGGGCGGGACGCGGGAGTTGACAGACCTTCTTGCTGTTCGCTATCATTTTGATGAATACCAGATAAGAACCAACGGCCGGCGCAGCCGGCGCGTACAGTGAAGGGGTTTGCAAATGAGCGACAAACCGAGTCGAACGACATTCCGCAAGCGGCTGGATGAAATGGTCTCCCAGCTCAGGGAGGAGATTGTGGCGGGCAAGCGGGCGATCGGCGAATTTTTGCCTTCCGAGCAGGCGCTGGGCGAGCAGTTCCAGCTCAGCAAAAATTCCGTCCGCAAAGGCCTGGACATGCTCGTCGCGGAGGGGCTGATCGAGAAGGTGCCGAGAGTCGGCAACCGTGTGGCCAGTCCCGATGAAGAAGGCGTCCAGACCGTCAAATTCGGCTATTACCCTTCGGTGCTGCAGGAAGGGCTGCTCAACCGGGTGCTGGCGGATTTTCATGGCGCGTTTCCGCATATCCGGGTGCGTTCGATTCCGCTGCCTTACGACCAGTTCGCCGGTACCGTCGCGGAATACATGAGAAGCGACCTGCTGGACGTCATCACGATCAACTATACGGATTACAGGCATATGGCGGAGAACGGGTGGACCGATCTGCTGGAGGAGCTGGAGCCGAATCCCGAACTTTACCCCTTCCTTTCCGGCGTATTCGCGGACGGCGGCGCCAATCGCGCGCTTCCTTTCATTTTCTCGCCGATCGTGCTTTGCTACAACCGGGATCACTTCGCGGAAAAACAGCTGCCCGAGCCCGACAGCGGATGGTCGTGGGACGAATTGCTGGCGTCGGCGAAGAAGCTTAGCGAAAATCAGGGCCGATACGGCTTTTATTTTCATCTGTTGTCCGATAACCGGTGGCCGGTTTTTCTGCTCCAGTCGGGCGTCCGGTTCGTACCCGGCAGCGAGGAATACGATGAGGGGCTCCGGCGCAGCCTGACGCTGTTTCGCCACATTCAGCGCGACCGCAGCCTGTTTCCGAATTATATGTCGGAAAGCGACGCGGACGCGGAGGATCTGTTTTTGCAAGGCAAGCTGTCCATGATCATGTCGACCTATTTCAGCTTGAACCGCTTTATCGGCGCTCCGTTTGCGTTCGACGTGGCACCGCTTCCGTACATGGGAGAAGCGAAGACGCTGCTGTTGACGATCGGGGCGGCGCTGAGCAGGCACTCGAAAGTGAAGGAGGCGGCCCGGACGTTCCTGGATTACATGCTGTCCTATCCGGTCCAGCTGAATATCCGGCAGCGCACGCTGAGCATACCCGCGAACAAGAAGGCGGCCGAATGGCAAGGCAAAGAGGTGATGGCGCGTCCCACCCGCTTCCATATGTACCGGGAAATCATCCCGACCTTCCGCAAGTTTACGGAGCTGAACCTGGCGGCATCCCAGCTCCAGACGGTCCGTAAAGAGCTGAAGCTGTTCTGGTCCGGGATGGAGGATGAGGAAACCGTGATCCGCCGGTTGAAATCGCAACTCTTTCCGGTCGGCGCCGGTACGTAACCCTACTAAAAAAACAGCGCACGAAACAGAGCGCACGCAATACAGAGTACGCAAAAGAGAGTGCGCGCCAAACATAGCGAACGCATAAACGGCTTCGGCCGTTTTTTCTATATTTGCGTGCCCAGCTAAGCACGCATCTTCTGGACGGTGAAAGTCCGGTCGCGGGAGGGCGAAACCTCCGCGTAGCTAACGAAATGGTTTGCCAAGAAGCGCCAGCGAAGATACTGGCGCGGCTCCGGATACGAAGTAAAGACACTATGCCAGTTGCATGGACTTAAAACACTGTTGTAAGCCGCATGCGCATGAAGGACGAACATCGGAAAAAGCCGTATGAGGGAAAACTTCACGTTCGTCGCGCCCCGTCCTCCGTCCAATCGCGCCGTTCCGTCGGTACGCCTCGTCTTTCGTCTAACTGTCTCCGATCTGTCGAAGCAACCTCGTCTTCCGTCTAACCGTCTCCGTTCCGTCGGTACGCCTCGCCTTTCGTCTAACTGTCTCCGATCTGTCGAAGCAACCTCGTCTTCCGTCTAACCATCTCCGTTCCGACGGTACGCCTCGTCTTCGTCCAATCGACTCTGTTCCGGCGTGCGCCCCTCCTTCAGCACCCCGTCTCCCGGCAGATGGCGAAAAACTGCAAAAGTACAGGTATTTTGGCCCGAACAGACGACTGTGGCACACATTGCTGCGAAAATACAGGAATTTTTGCGGTTTTCGTTTTGTTTAGCTTCAACCGATCAAAAAAACTGTACTATCGCAGGAATTTCCGCATTTTGGCTATTTTCCGTCCGAAAAAGTTGCACTTTTGCAGCATTGTTCCGGACGAAAGTTATTAATGTAATATTAACTAACACAATAAACCAAAAAATAAGCATGCGCGACCTTATTTCGTCTTTTAATGTAACTTTAATTGACATTCACTCCAGCTTTATTTTATGATCAATATATACTAGATATGAACAATATCGGACGGCATACCGGCCGACAGAGAAAAGGAGGGATTGATGCGCATCTAAGTCTATATTCCGGGGTTATTTTCAACGTTTTTCCGTTTGTCTTTAAATGGTCCATATATGGGAAGGGCATTGACGGCGCTTACACGGATCATTACAATTCAGATATGAACCAGATAAGAACTATATGTGGTCACCAAAAATTTCTGAACGAAGGGACGGTCTGCATGTTCAAAAAGAGCAAGGTTTGGTTTGTGCTTCTCGTCTTGCCGCTGGTCCTGGCCGCTTGCGGTTCCGACGGCAACGATCCCGCGCCGGGTTCGTCGAACGGCTCGTCGGGAGAAGTCGCGTCGCCATCCGGCGAAATTACCGTTTGGGCCCATCCGTACGTGAGCGAAGAGAAAGCAGGGGAGATGAAAGCCTTCTGGGATTCGGTCATCCAGGCTTATAATGCCAAATTCCCCGACGTAAAGGTGAAATTCGAAGAGATTCCGTGGAAGGACCGGGAGCAGAAAATTTTGACCGCGCTCTCCTCCGGCACGGGTCCGGACGTCTTCTATCAAATTCCCGACCAGGTTCCGCAATTCGCCAATCAAGGCGTACTCGCGCCGCTTGATGACTATTTGACGGATGAGGATCTGGCGGACTTCAACGAAGGGGCGCTTAAGGCCGGCAACGTGGATGGCAAGCAGTACGCGCTGCCGATCTTGCAGGAGACGCAGACGCTGATTTACAACGCCGATATCGTCAAGGACATCGGGGAAGATCCGGCCAATCTCCCGACCACATGGGACGAATTCAACGCCTGGGCGGAGAAAGCCGCCGCCAAAGGGTATTACGCCCGCGATTTCGCCGGAGCGGAAGCGTGCTGCAACGCCACCTTGTACCCGCTGCTTTGGCAGAAAGGGGGAGACGTGTTGGCGGAAGACGGCAGCGTCATTCTCGACAACGAAGCCGGCGTGGCCACGTTCCAGTACATTAAAGATATGTATGACAAAAAATGGATTCCCGCCGACTCCGTATCCAACAAAGATCAATTCCCCGAATTTCTGTCCGGCAAAATGATGGCGATATGGGGAAGCGGATATACGTTGACCGTGCTCAATGAAGAGAAAATCAACTACGTCATCGGCGAGCCGTTGACGGACCGGACGAAAGCGACGTTCGGAACGGTCGGCATGTTCGTCGTATCGGATAAAAGCAAGAACAAAGAGGCGGCCGCCGAGTTCGTCAAGCTGCTTACCGATACGGAAAACCAGAAAACCTTCAACAAGCTGACGAACTACATTCCGACCCGAAAATCGGCCGCCTCGATACACGACGGCGACGAAGCGATGAAGAAGATGACCGCCATCGCCTCCGTCTCCCGCGCCGGCATCGTCAGTCCTGTCGCGAGAACGATTATGCCGAAAATTCAGGCGGAAATCGCGGCGATGCTGGAAGGCGGCAAAACGCCGCAGGAAGCCGCAAGCGCAGCCGCGGCAGCGGTCAGGGACGAATTGGCGAAAGTGAAATAAACCTTCGCGCGCCGCAGGTGCGCAGGTCGGCGGAGCTGTCTTGAGGGGCGGCTCCTGCCGTTCCAATCTGATCATTTGGAGGGACGCGGATTGAAATCGTACGCCACAACTGACCCCGATCCAAGCGTAACGAAGCCCGGACTGGGCGCCCGTCTAGCGAAGGAATGGCGAAAAAACGCGTTCGTCTACGTAATTCTGGCACCGGTTCTGCTACATTTTCTCGTGTTTCAGGCCTTTCCGCTCGGCTTCAGCTTCGTTCTTTCGTTCATGGACTGGCCGATCATCGGAAAAAGCGAGTTCGTCGGCTTGAAAAACTGGGAAACGTTTCTGAACGACAAGCTCGCCTGGAAATCGATCCGCAATACGCTTATGTTCTCGCTGTATTATATTTTGCCGACGATGGGGATCGGGCTGCTGCTCGCACTGCTTGTCAGCATCCGCTCGAAGTTGGCCGGCTTTTTCAAAAGCATCTACTTCCTGCCGGTCGTCACGTCGTTTGTCGTCATCTCCGGCATTTGGGCCTGGCTGTTCAAGGGCAACGATACCGGCATTTTTAACTATGTTCTCAGCTGGTTCGGCATCGAACCGCAGCTGTTTTTCTCCGATTCCAAGCAGGCGTTGATCGTGCTGGCGGCGCTCAGCGTGTTCAAGGTGTGCGGAAGCACGATGGTATACTACTATGCCGGCCTGAAATCGATTCCGACGCACTTGTACGAAGCCGCGAAGATGGACGGGGCCTCGGGGTGGACGATCTTTTGGCGGATCACGTTCGTGCTGCTGCTGCCGATCCACTTCTACGTCGCGATTTTCACGACGATCGGGTCGTTCCAGATTTTCGATTCGGCCTATCTGCTGACATCAGGCGGTCCCAATTACGCCACAATGACGATCGTCTACTACTTGTATCAGGAGGGCTTCGTCGGCCTTCGCATGGGTTATGCGAGCACGCTGGCCTACGTCCTGTTTTTCATCGTCCTCGCGCTTTCACTCGTTCAGCGGAAGTTTATGGGCAAAGACCTTCAATACTAAATACTAAACCTGAATTTCGAAAGTA
>NZ_JBCNFP010000202.1:0-1929 GCF_050481165.1 Paenibacillus cisolokensis | reverse complement strand
TTAAGCTGCGAAAGTTGAGTTATACAATAAAATCAGCTAGTTTTGGACTAGCTGATTTTATAATACGATATTCTTGACAGAAACGCGGTCAGTAAATGTAATCCGCCCTAATCTCAAATCCTATCATCGGCTAAATTCACGACATTATTCTGAACGGTTATTTTTACATAGTTTGAGTTCCATACTTTCGTTGTCACAACGATTCTTTGATTGTCCTTTTCAAAAAAATAGCCGCTGCCTTCTTGTTGAATATAAGTCCATCCTTCTTTTTCCATCCGCTCTCGAATTATTTCGGCAGGGGTTTTCACTTTTGTGAGATAATGCCCGTTTCCGTCAGAGGTTTCTTCCATCGATATAATGGATTGGTCTGTCGTATTCAGCGTGTACATGAGCTTTAGGTTAGCGACCCCGATATTCTTGACAACTAAAGCGACCATGATCGCTCCAATACCGATAACGCCGATGATGCTGAATAGAGCAATCTTCCAACGCATTTTCATGTTCTATAGTTTCACTCCTTGAAAAATGTCGGGCTTTCACTCCCGGACAAAAGATATGTCTTCCGTCATGATAGTCCAGATCCCAACCCGAATCAACTCCCGGCGGAGCGTTCACCCGAAAATACTGGTTCGGCAGAGAGGTTCGTTCCGAGCGTGGAAGACTCTTCCTCTAACAGCCGAAAAACGAAGTCGGTATCGACTTCGTTTTTCGGCCGGTCATGGTTCGATTGTGTCCTGCAATGTTTTGGCTCCACCGGATTCCTCCTCCTTGCGGCCCGCACCATAACGTTGCGATAAGCCCACGAACCGCCTACGCCGCTACAGCCAGAACCGTTTACACCGCTAATAGCTGCATCTGCAACGTCTAGACCGCTATAGCAGCAACCCTCTCAACTGCAACGAGGAGGCTGTCGCGTAGCGGTTGGCCGGAATCGGGACGGCCAGGTTGCCGCGCAGCGTATCCGCTTCGTATTTGTTTTGTATGAAAGATCGCTTAAATTCATACAGTGTTTGCCCATCGATCTGTGCATCGATTAGGAATTTGCCGATTTGCTTCTCCCCTACTACTTTATAGTGTTTATCTAAAGTAGCGACATTGGACTCCCTGCTTGTTTGATAACTGCCAGATACGGAGTTTCATTCTGTAAAGGGATTTCATCCGTATTCTGACAGGCTGCTAATAACAGAATGAATATAAAAAAAGCAAATAGACTTTGGTGTATGACGAATCGTATAAATCATCCGGCAAGGACACAGGGTACGGATATCCACTGGTTCCAAGGTCGATATCTACTTTTCTATAGAATGCCGCCCAAATTAATTTGCTGCAATACCAATCGTCTTCCGTAATAAGTGTTGCATTGGCATTGTATGGTTCGCCGCGTTGTTGAAAGGCATAAACCTTAGTATCGTATCTTTGATCTGAGCTGGCGTCCGGAACCCATAGCCCGACTGCTTCATCATAATTTCTAAACATGGAAGCCGGCGCTCTGTGAACATCGGAATTTCCTTTGCCCACGGTGGCCGAGCAAGTGGAAGATCAGATTCGGAACGAAGTGCTTCATGAGGCATTAAATAAGTTAAACATGAAATCGGAAAGTAACCTTATCAAAAGTTGAAAGATCCGTGTCGTGATAGTGTTTCTTCGTCATAAAAAGTTGCTAATTTTTTTGCAAAATAAACAGGACACTGCAAGCCTCTTGTCAAAGGTTAAACCACCACTGAATAACCGACGAGAGGGAGTGTCCTTAACAACATGGTACCACAAGCAACGAACCATGCGCCAGAACGAAAAACACGCCGCGAACGCCGAATTGAAATTCTTGCGGAGCGTCGCCGAATCAAGCATATCATGAAGAAGTTGAGACCGGTCACATTCGACAACAACACCGTCACGGAAGCCGGCAACTTCCAGTTCCTTGCCAGGTTC
>NZ_JBCNFP010000201.1:0-984 GCF_050481165.1 Paenibacillus cisolokensis | reverse complement strand
CGCGATCACTCAGTTAAAATGTTACTAAAGAGGCATCGGTTCACTCACATCGAAATGTTACCGAAGGGATGTGTTTTGAAACTGAGCATGAAAACACGACGTGAAGTGATCCATACCTTTGCTGATCAATACAAGAGAGCGAAATCGCGAAATGAGAAATCTGCAATCCTTGACAACGCCGTGAAGGTGCTGGGTTGCCATCGAAAGCATGCTATCCGCGCTCTCACGAACCCTCCTGCGCTGACGCCAGCGAAATCGAAACGTAATCGGCCATTAGCTTACCAGGAGGCGATGCCCGTCATTGAGCGCGTTTGGGAAGCGCTGGATTATCCTTGTGCCGAGCGACTGCATCCTGTTCTGCTCGATACAGCCCGGAATCTTGCCCGGCACGGTCACCTGCACCTTACCGACCTTATCATATCGCAGTTGCAAAAGATCAGCCGCCCGACATTGGCGCGCAAGTTATCCACACTTCGTTGTCCAAAAGTCAGACCAACTGTCAACAAGCGAAAGCCGCTCGCCGAACTCCGTTCACAAGTGCCTATGATCGCCTACGATTGGGATGAAACGCGTCCGGGCGCGCTGGAAATCGATTTGGTCGAACACAACGGCGGATCGTCGCTCGGCCACTTCGCCTATACGCTGACTGTGACCGACGTGGTCTCCGGCTACACCCGCAGACGCGCGCTGCTCGGCAAATCCCAACTTGCCGTGCTTCGTGAGCTCAAGTACATCATCGCGGAGTGGCCCATGCAGCCTTGGGGGATCCACAGTGACAACGGCCAAGAGTTTTTAAACGCCCATTTGAAAACCTTCTGCGCTTCGAACAACATTCGTTTCACGCGCAGCCGCCCTTATCGCAAAAACGACAATGCTCACGTGGAGCAGAAAAACGGCTTTCTCGTCCGCCAGCTGGTCGGCTACGAACGCTATGACCGCCCGGAACAGGTGGAGTGGCTCAACTCCCTCTATGCTCTGCATGAT
>NZ_JBCNFP010000200.1:0-591 GCF_050481165.1 Paenibacillus cisolokensis | reverse complement strand
CTCTGGCTCAGCATGACACACTTGCAGATTTTCCAGACTGTCGTGAGCGGAATCCATCCGCACGAGAAGGCGCTCTTTCGTGATGCGCCGGGCATACTGGATGCTTTCGCGCAGAAAATCAGCGCCATCCTTCTGACTGTGTGTGCTGCCTTCCCGAAGCTGCACATTCACGCTATACCCCTCCTGTCCGAGGTAGGCGAAAATGGGGGCGTAGCCGAACGTGCCTTTGTAGGTCAACGAAACACCCTCTTTTTTCGTACCGGAGTTATCGAACGGAGAAACATCGATATCCAGCGGAATCACCCTATGTTCGCCTGCTGTCAGTCCGGTTACAGGTGCTTTTACGTTTCGAATCAGATCGGCGGATTCTTGAAGCAGGATCTCGTTCCAGTTGGCATTCATCGTTTGAGCTGCGGCATCCAGACGCTGACGGAGCGTCGGGCTTGACGGCACCTTGCGGACACCGAGGCAGGTTTGGAATACGGGATCTTTTCGGAAAGGCTCGATGTGGTCGAAGTCGCTTTTGCCTTGGCAAAGCAAGCCAAGATAGCTGGTCATGACATCGCCATTACTGTGAATCGGGTTCTCCAT
>NZ_JBCNFP010000199.1:0-534 GCF_050481165.1 Paenibacillus cisolokensis | reverse complement strand
TCACAGGCCATGCCCTTGTCTGCAGATTTTCCAGACTGTCGTGAGCGGAATCCATCCGCACGAGAAGGCGCTCTTTCGTGATGCGCCGGGCATACTGGATGCTTTCGCGCAGAAAATCAGCTATACCCCTCCTGTCCGAGGTAGGCGAAAATGGGGGCGTAGCCGAACGTGCCTTTGTAGGTCAACGAAACACCCTCTTTTTTCGTACCGGAGTTATCGAACGGAGAGACATCGATATCCAGCGGAATCACCGTATGTTTGCCTGCTGTCAGTCCGGTTACAGGTGCTTTTACGTTTCGAATCAGATCGGCGGATTCTTGAAGCAGGATCTCGTTCCAGTTGGCATTCATCGTTTGAGCTGCGGCATCCAGACGCTGACGGAGCGTCGGGCTTGACGGCACCTTGCGGACACCGAGGCAGGTTTGGAATACGGGATCTTTTCGGAAAGGTTCGATGTGGTCGAAGTCGCTTTTGCCTTGGCAAAGCAAGCCAAGATAGCTGGTCATGACATCGCCATGACTGTGAATCGGGTTC
>NZ_JBCNFP010000198.1:0-5021 GCF_050481165.1 Paenibacillus cisolokensis | reverse complement strand
AAGAACTATCACGGATTCAGGTAGCATAATAAAAGCCGAATTCATTTGAATCGGCTCGTGAATGTTATATTTCAGTATTGGCAGTGAGCTTGCAGTTGCGTCTACATCCACCCTCTTTTATGGGCGTACCATCCGAACCAGATGATACCGGCTAATAGTAAAGTAAGGAAAGGGGTTTCCTTCAAACAATAAAGCACGAAGCGAAGGAGATAGTATGCAATCCATAAACCGAGAATGTACAACGGCCAAGTGTAGATATGCTCGTACAAAAACGTGCCTGTTGTTAATCGCGGCTTCAACCAGTAAATGCCGACAGGGTATAAAACCGCTATCAATATGATGCTCAGACAACCCAAACAACCGGCGAAAGTTAGTTCAGGTTGCGGCTCCGGTTTGACACCGAATAACTTTCTTAGCCCATGCTTAGAGGCTTCGCCTAAAAGTAACTCGAGGAATTTATCCACCCAAATTCAGCCTTTCGGCCAACTTCTCTTTGAAGAAAAAATGTGGATAAGTTCACCCCCTCCGCCGATCTCATATCCAAACTTGAAAAATCCTGCAGAAGAGCCGCATCGTCTCCCTGTTTTAATAGCCTGCCCGAAGTCTATCTTCCATACGAGTGGCTATAACAAGCATAATATAAGCTATAACCAAAATGATAAGTCCGATTCGGACATGTCCTTTTTTCTTCTTGATGATCGCGGTAATGATATATATGACGCTTGAGACTTGAGAAACGGCACCGATAATTTTTACAGTAATGCCAAGGTTGCCATGGAAATCACCTTCTTTCGCCAGCCTGGGAGTGAAGTCACAATGTAAATAGAGGGAGCACGGCGGCTCCCACAGATTGATTATGAAACTTATAAATTGATGCGGCGAATCGCTTTATTGTCGTCATCATAAACAATGACGTTTCCGTTGCTATCAAAACTTAATTGACTGATTTTTTTGATCGGATTGCCATCGTTGTAGATCAGGTCTTTGCCGTCAATGAAGACAGACCATTTTCCGTCTGTAGTCAATTCGTAGATCGTTGTGCCGCTGGATATGTAGAATTTACCGTTGTAGGCAGTGACGGAATCGAAAGTGATGCTGTCAAAGGAAACAACCGTCTCCACTTTACGAGGGAATAGCTGAATTTTGGATAAGGTGCGATTACCGGTATCAAAGATAAAAATATCATTATTCGTAACAACGGCTTCAACACGGCCAGTTAAATCTATGCCTGTTTTATCTCCGGCGTTAGCGATAATTGAGGAAGCACCGCCGAGAGCGGCTTGGTAAACAACATCGCCGCTTCCAAGTTGCTGTTTGTAGAAAATCGTTTGTTCATCTGTAAATGAAATGAATTCATGGGTATCATAAACGTCTCCATAGCTGCCGGAAAGTCTGTCAAAAGTGTAAGCCGCTATTTGTATAGCCGGACTGACTTCATAAATCGTATGAATGTTGTAATAATCAGAAGAATAATTGGACGGTTTAATCAATACATTCCCTGACACATACAGCTTGTTGCTTGCAACATTATACGCAAGCTTGATCGGAGTGAATTGTGAATAATCGTAATGCGTTACGTTTCGGCCATCAGCTGAATAATCCCAGTTGAATTGGTTGTTGATAGTCTTGAATGTTTCGACCGTGCCATTTGATTTATTGAATTTCCGTATTTTTTTGTTACTGGAATCAAGGAAAAATACATTATCGTCCTTATCCAGCACCATGCTGTCTACAGCGTTGATTTTCGCCATGCGAACAGGCCCGTCCACATCCCCTCGACCATTGCCGCCAACAAGCGTATCCACGCTAAATTTCGCCGCTTGGGACGGCTGTTGCGGGTTGCTCGGTGTTGACGGATTCGTTGTCGGCGATGTTGGATTCGGTGTTTGATCCGGTTGTGTTACCGGCGATGCAGGCGTTGGGGGCGTTTGTTCGCCGCCGCCTATGGTTTTGTTGTCATTGCCAAACTGGAAGGCCCGCCAAAGCATTACCGTAGCTTCAGCCCGGGTAACCGTTGCTTGCGGACGGAAAGTCTCATCGGGGAAACCGGAAACCAGCCCATTTTCAACTGCGATGGCTACGTAATCCTTAGCAGATTCCGAAATTCCTTTGTAGTCTTTAAACATGGCTTCAATGGTGCTATGGTCTGGCAAGCGGCTCATATCATATCCTTTTAACTTGACGAGGGCTACCGTTATATCCTCTCGTAATGCAGGTGAAGTAGGATTGAAGATATACTGACCGTTAGCCGTACGATATCCGCTCATGTAGTCCTTGACGGCTTCTACAAAAGGGGATGCCCAGTTTGTAACCGGAATGTCAGAGAACGACGAATAATTAACCTTTTTGGCTTGAATTCCCGAAGCTGTTACCATGATCTTTGCGAATTCAGCCCGTGAGATGGTGTTATCCGGACGGAACTTTTTGTCAGGATAGCCATCGATCACTTTTCTATTGACCATTTCGACTATGTACTTGTACGCCCAATGCGACGGTGGAAGGTCAGTAAATGACACGGTCGGCGAATTGGCAGGTGCATTTTGCCACTCCTCTCCGTATTCAGGCAGTGCCGCTGACGCCGTGCCGACTGCACCAAACAGTAACAGAAATGTGATAAACAGAGTTGTTATTTTCCTCATTGGCTTTTTTGTCTCCTTTTTTCTTTGGAGTATCCAGAATCTGCTATGGTAGAGCAATTTGCTCAATGTCTTTCTGATTTACAGACCCCCTATCAAAAATTGTAGAATCTTGGCAGTTGTTTTACAGGGCCATTATACAACAAAATACCCATATAAGTGTAGTTAAATTGTCACTATAATAGGACAATTGTCTCAATTACATTTTACTAAGTTGAAGTAGAGGTACATAATGGATTTTAAACAAATGATAGGTGAACAAGTCCGCAGGGTACGTAAGCTCAGAGGAATTACGCAAGAACAGTTGGCGGAACAATCCGGCCTCAGTTTCAGCTATATTAGTGACGTAGAAAAACTCGTAATATTTCGTTGGAATCGCAGGGGAAGATTATCAAAGCTTTGGGTATGAAACCCGACTCTTCGAGGAAATAGATGAAACGAAATATGCCGACAATTATAGTATCGATGATTTGCCTGCTTTCATCAAAGCGGAGTTTTGGCTGTCGGTGAAACGTACGCTGGACAAGGATGCTCCGAGGAGGGCGTACAGTATACCGTGCTTACCAAACTTATGCTCATTGAACTGGAGATCGAACAAATTGTAGAGTAAAGGGCTGGGCTTCCAGCCCCTTCTCATCAAATCGGATCCGATAATCATGAGTTGTTAAAGAGGGTCTTCATCGACTATGATTTTATCGCTGTTTCGACCCTCACTTACTTGGTATGACCCATGCAAATTTTCATAAAACCGGGCTCGGGGAAGCGATGAAGTCCCTTAACATTTTACCATCACTTATGATACGTTCACCGTGCTGTCTGTAACATCAAGTTTTGTATCAATAACAAGTGGTGTGAAAGTGTCTCACACCGTTTGCCAGTAAAACTTTTGAGTTTAACCAAGCTGTCCCCGGTGTACAGCGTTGCATACGGCCAGTGAATTTCCTTCCGGATCGAAAAATCCGCTTACTCCATTCATCTGTACTCCGCGGGACCGCAAACCGGATAGCATAGGCTCGACATTGGCTGAGTAGAAGTCGATCACACTGTGGGTAACATTTGTGTACGTGTTTACAAAGGCGAGTCGTTGTTCGTCTTCTGTTGCAACCAAGTAAACGTTCGGCACTCCAAGCCGTTCGCCTCCGTCAAGATAGAGCATTGCTGCCTCCCAATCTCCCTCGGGTTCACCAAGTACTTTCATGCCAAATGTTGCTGTATACCAGGCAACAGCTTTCTTCAAATCTTTCACAGGAATTTCTACGGCTGCAACACGCCATACGAACGGATGCGCGTTTGGAATCTCCCGATTTTCTCCGCCTTGACCGGTGAGTTCAACATTACAGGCCCCCAACGAATTACCGTCACAATCCCTAAACCCAAAGCCTTGGCGATGCGGCTCCCGTTCCCAATCAATCTCGTTTACGTCGACCCCACGTTCCTTTAAAAAGCGATAATACCCCTTAAGATCATGCGTATAGAGGTCGATAACACTTTGCATATAACCATAACGCGTATTTTTAAATGTCAATCGGCGTCTGTCTTCTGTCTTTACAAGATAGATTGAGGGTACGCCTACCGCACCCGAACCTCCCTGAAAATGTAACATAGCCGAAGTCCACTTATCGTTCCACTCCTCTTGAAGCTTCGCACCGAGCATTTCTCCGTACCAATTAATGGCTCTGCGTAAATCGGATACAGGAATCTCGATCGTAGCAATACGGGGCACAAGCGCACGCATGACTTCCCGTTCGACATTTTGTTCAAAACCATCCTTCTTCATCAAATCATCCATCAGTACTAACAACTCCTTCTTAAGAAATAGTTTTGACCTTCGAATCCGACTCTCCGCTGCATCAATGGAAATATCTAATATTTCAGCGATTTCTTTCATGCTAAATCCACCGACATAATAAAGTGTTGATGCAATTCGCTGCGATTCCTTCAGGGTGTTAAATGCATCGAATACCTGCCTTCTCACGTCGCGCTGCATAACCAGTTCTTCAACCGATTGACCGATCGGCATCTTCAAGTGATTCGTGTCTTCCTTTCGCTCTTCGTGCATTTAGACTCAGCCGCCTGGCAATAGAATACAACCAACTCCCAAGTTTCTCTTGCTTTTGTAAGGTATGTAAATTCATGTACGCCTTAAGAAAAGTTTCTTGTGCTACATCCTGTGCGGTATGATAATCCCGAACCACTTCATAAGAAACCGCTTGCAAAACGTTTGCATATTTGCGGACGATCGCGCCAAAGGCCTCCCAATTGCCGTGCAGTGTCGCTCGCACCAGTTCGTTATCGTCACTCACTGTGATCCCCCTTTCAATAAGCAGACACACTGCTCTTTCGATTTCCGTCAGTTTCCGAGTAAGACCCCCATGCCGCAGACGC
>NZ_JBCNFP010000197.1:0-2376 GCF_050481165.1 Paenibacillus cisolokensis | reverse complement strand
CGGGCTTTCGAAATTTAGGTTTACATTCCCATCAAGGCAAAGCGCTTACAGGGGCAAGGGTTCTTTATGTAGTTCGTTTTGTTCCCTTAATGAATTGCCCACACTGACTTGACACTGACTCAATGCCAAACTTTCTGGACAAATGATGAACTTCCTGGTTAGGGTCCATAAACGTTATTGCCTCCTTTAACGTAGTGAAGTAATTCCCCTAGAATTGTTGAAAAAGTTTTTGGTATTGTTCTGCAGCATGGGGCCATTGAAACCGGGAAGCCAGCTTTCGGCCGGCGGCGACTCGTTGGTCGGTGGTATGTTTGTAATTCCACATTTTGCGAATGGCTTTGGCGATTGCGGGGCCTTCCACTTTCGGAATCGTTTGAGCTACCTGGCTGTTTACAAATTCGGCGAGTCCTCCTGCTTGTGTCGAAACCAACGGAATCCCACTGGCCAGCGCCTCCAGCGCAACTAAACCGAAAGACTCTTGAAGGCTTGGCATAACCACTGCGCCGCGGGAAGCGTACCGTTTTTGCAACTGCTTCTGATTGCAATGACCAATCCATCGAACTTCAGACGATATTCCAAGCTTTTTAACGAGACTTTTCAGATGTCTGGTATATCCTTTCGGACCGGTTCCGACTATATCCAGCTTGACTTTTTTGCCTTCGCGTTTCAACAATGCGATCGCTTGCAGCAACTGTTTTATTCCTTTTAACGGAACGATCCGCCCTACGAACAAAAGATGGTGGCGGGGGGCCCGCGCCCCGGATTTTCGTAAAACAATACCGTGATTGATGACAACTGTTTTGTTACCGTAAAAAGGATAGAGTTTCCTCAGCTTTGTGAGCTCTGGGTGGCTAGGAACAACGATTCTATTCGCCATTTTAAGCAACAGTTTCTGATCGTTGAGTGCCCTCTTTTTACTTGCAGTTTTAGGTCCTGTCTCCATAGCGACCAAAGAATGACAGGTATAAATAACCGGAATGCGATATTTGGCTTGGTAGTGTTGCGCCAGCTTCATAAATTGCAAGCTGTGAATGTGGATGCCGTCCGGTTTGTGGTAACCCCGTTTAGTAAGCCAGCGCTCTATAGCGGCAGGGCTGTATTGCTTGGATTTTGACGAGTAGTAGGCGGCTCTTGTGGGGAAGCGTATGATTTGTACTCTCTTCGTTTTCGTAATTGTGATTCGGGAATGCTTGTTCTGACTCAGAACAGTGGTATGCATGCCATTGCGAGCGTATGCTTTGGTCAAATTTGTCGCAACGGTTCCTAATCCTCCGATAATATGTGGCTCATACTCTCCAGTGAGAATCCAGAGCCGTCTTGGTTGACGCAAGGTTTTTTCCTCCTTAAATCGCTAATTCGGTCTTATCAATATATGAAGAGGGGAGAATCCTGCTTGGGTGAGGGCATAAGGAAGAAGAGAATTAGGGCAGAACAGCATGAATCAAAACGCCGGCGTCTTGCATGCGGTCCAACACATCATTGGTAAACCGTACGTCTTTAAACTCCGCAATCAAATGAAGTCCCGTTGTGTCGCCCGTCACCTTGACGTTGTCTCCGAAGTTTTCCCGCAAAAACCTTTTGAGGGTATCCCTTCCCTCGATAAAGCGCGCGAGGACCAACTGTTCCAAAGAGGGCGTATGCAGATCACTAAACCATTTGAGCGTTCTGCACTGTTCGATCAGAGGACGGGGGAGGACCAAATAGCCGATTCGCAAGGCAGGAGAGAGGATTTTACTAAATGTTCCAATATAAACCACGACGTTCGAATCCAGGCCTTGCAGCGAACTGATGGGAGGGCCTTCGTAGCGGAATTCGCTGTCATAGTCGTCCTCCACAATGTATTTTCCGCTCTTTCGGGCATATTCAATCAGCTGCAGCCTTCATACGCAATCGCTGGCAGATACGTTGCGCCATCTGGAGCATTATGCGATCGTACGCCGGGATGTTTTCCTCACTGTTCCGGTAACCGTGGAATATTCGTTGACCGAGAAAGGCAGGGCCTTTCGATTCGTGTTGAACGAGATGCGTAAGTGGGGGAGCAAGTGGAGGGCGTGGCGTGCATGAGATCCTTCGTTCCGCGCAAGTCTGAGCAGTCAGAACGGTCTGATTCGCGCATACTTGAGCGTTGGAGTCATGATGGTCGGAGTCTGCCGGCGGACAGAGGAAGGAACGCCTCAGGCGGTCCGTTGTTAAGTCCGCTCCTGGATAAGGAATGGACCAAACGAGGGTTGCGCTTTGTCCGCTGTGCTGACGATTGGATTGCGGCAAACCGCGTGCTCATTGTAAGCTTTCCAGCCAGGACATGCAGGCTTCCATTAAGGCCACCATTTAAGGCCTCCATTCTTCGATTAAGGCTCCCATTAACGATCTAGCTAT
>NZ_JBCNFP010000196.1:0-835 GCF_050481165.1 Paenibacillus cisolokensis | reverse complement strand
TAGAATAAAAGTATCTATGATCAAAAATTTACAGTTATCCTTTCCCCTGAATGAGCTAAAATCGTTATACCGGAATAAACGTAGAAGTCATGTTACCAGCAAATGTAATTTAAGGTTGTTATCTTACAATCATTCGTGCGCCCTTCAGCTTTACCGGATGTTTGCGTGGTCGCCCACGTTTGGCTTTTTTCTTTCGTCCTTTTGAAGTGCGTGTTGGCTGTCGGAACAACGCTTGCAGGAACATTTCCCATTCTCTGCCTACGTAAAGCCGCAACAGTTGAAGAACTCTCCACGGCGTATGCGTTGTCCCCGTTTGCAGCTTGATGATGAGCACCAGGGCGTATGCGGTCAAAGCCAAGTACATCTGCGTCCATACCGCTTCCGGTTCCAGACTGTACAGTTTGACGAGCTTCAAATGCTGTTTGATCCACTTGAAGAACAACTCGATCATCCAGCGGTGGCGATAGATCTCGCTAATCTGCTCTGCTGAAAGCTCGTTCACGTTGGTGAGAATCCGGTAGTGGTTGTCTTTGTCATCGGTGAATTCCACCAAGCGAAGTTCAACCTCTACCGTTTCGCCATTGTCGGTGAAAGAGACTTTAACGTCCGCGTCACGCAAAACTTTGGAGGCTTCAGGCACCGGCCGTTCACGAACAGTCACCGTCTTGTTCCGTTTCTGAATCCGGGCGACAAAGCGGATGTTCTGATCCGCCCACGCTTTGTAGTTCTTGTATACAATGTACCCGCGATCCATGACGTAAATCGCATCGTCCGCTACCACCAGATCCACCGCGACTTCGGAATCTGCTACATCGGCGGTGGAGGCGATGATGCG
>NZ_JBCNFP010000195.1:0-906 GCF_050481165.1 Paenibacillus cisolokensis | reverse complement strand
CGGGAATTATCGAAAGAATTTGGTTATGGAAAGATTTTCAGTAGCGCCTTAGAATCATCGTTAGGCATTTCCGGAAATCTTTCCATAACAATTATGAATGGCAAAGATCCTGCAACCACTGAAGGATATCCGTATTTTCCTCCCATGAGGGAGTATCCTGGCTGCTTACTTGAGGATATGCCGCTTCCAAAGCCTTTCTTTTGAGCTCCGTATCAAACCTCAAATATATCTCAGTTGTAGTCACACTAACATGACCCAATAAGTCGCGGATATAAATCAGATTGACGCCAGATTCCAACAGATGTAGAGCCTTTGAGTGCCTCAGCATATGAGGGTGTAGCTTTTTCGGAAAAACCTCCTTAGGATGTCTTAGCTTTGCTTGCTTGAAATACTTATCGAGGATGTACGTAATACCGGGTCTTGTAAACGGTTGGTATCTGCTGTTGTGAAACAAGGGACTTTGCTGTCTTCCGTTTTCAAGAAGATGGTTTTCAGCCATGTAGTTTTCAAGAACGCTCCGAGTCTTAGTCATGATCGGAATGTTCCTTTTCTTGTTACCTTTTCCAGTCAAAGTGATCGTTGCGGGCTGGGCCAATCTTACGTCGCAGACTTTTAAATCGATCAATTCCTGTACTCTCGCGCCAGCATCATATAAAACGACCATTAATGCCAAGTCGCGGCGTCCTCTTTTGGTGGATACATCAGGTTGTTCGAACAAATATGCCAACTGATCCATAGAAAGATGCGCTATCGTCTGTTGTTGCTTTTTCTTAAATGGAATGCCAAGAATCCTTTGGCTCTCAAATAGGATTTCTGGATTCTCACTTTGAGCATATCTGAAAAAACTGTGAATGGCGGCTAACCGCTGGTTCCGGGTGCTGGTACTCACATTTTTTGAAGATTCAA
>NZ_JBCNFP010000194.1:0-1987 GCF_050481165.1 Paenibacillus cisolokensis | reverse complement strand
GCTTTCGAAATTTAGGATTATATGTTGTCGGCGTCCGATCATGATATTTTTTTGCATCCTTCACCGTTCATAACGAACAGGCCGCATCATAAACTTCATGTGATGAAGGGAGTGGAAGTCGATGAAAGTGCCTCAACCGATCCGCAGCGACGGCGCCGGCGGCCCCGATCGCGGTCCGCGCGATATTATGAGGGATTTGGAAAATCCGGACATGTTGGTTCCGCCTGCCACGGACAGCGGTTTGCTGCCCAATCTGAAAATGTCCTTCTCCGATACGCATATGGAATTGTTCCCCGGCGGCTGGTCACGGGAGATTACCATTCGGGAATTGCCGGTTGCCACCACCCTTGCGGGGGTCAATATGAGCCTGACTCCGGGCGGCGTGCGCGAGCTGCACTGGCATCAGCAGGCGGAGTGGTCCTATATGCTGCTCGGCAGCGCCCGCATTACGGCTGTCGATCAGAACGGACGGAATTTTATTGCGGATGTCGGTCCGGGCGACCTGTGGTATTTTCCGGCAGGCATTCCGCACTCGATTCAAGGTCTGGAGGAAGGGTGCGAATTTTTGCTCGTATTCGACGACGGCCATTTCTCCGATCTGAACACCTTGACGATCTCCGACTGGTTCGCGCACACGCCGAAGGATGTGCTGTCCGCCAACTTCGGCGTTCCCGAGCACGCGTTCGACTCCATCCCGACCGAACAGTTTTACATTTTTCAGGATCGGGTTCCCGGTCCGCTGGAAAGCCAACGAGTCGATTCCCCGTACGGTACCGTGCCGCTCGGTTTCAAGCATCGGCTGCTGGCGCAGAAGCCGATGAAATTCCCGGGGGGAAGCGTCAGAATTGTGGATTCCTCCAATTTTCCCATATCCAAAACGGTCGCGGCCGCACTGGTCGAGATCGAACCGGGAGCGATGCGGGAGCTGCATTGGCATCCCAATCAGGACGAATGGCAGTATTATTTGACAGGACAAGGGAGAATGACGGTATTCTCCGGCAACGGGGCGGCCAGAACGTTCAACTATCGGGCGGGCGACGTCGGCTACGTCCCCTTCGCCTTCGGCCACTATATCCAGAATACCGGAGATGAAACGTTATGGTATCTGGAAATCTTCAAAAGCGACCGGTTTGCCGATATTTCGCTTACCCAATGGATGACGCTGACCCCTCGCGAACTGGTCCGGGACAATCTTCGAGTCGGTCATACATTGCTCGATGCGTTGCGGAAGGAAAAGGAGCCTGTCGTGAAGTTCCCGGGATTTACCTATTACCCGAGATAGCCGCGTTCCTCCGGCGCAGTTCCGGATTTCGCCGCGAACATCTCCCCAGCGCGCGGCTCGCCGCATGGTGGCGGTCAACCACCTGTTATATGGGGTTTCACCCGTTTCCACAGTTTCCACAGGCACATACGCAGTCTTCCGCGTGTCCATCAGTCGAGTCTCTCTGACGGCATTGCGTCTTTGTTTGAAGATCGGCTCTGATTCGCCGAGGCGTCGGAATGCCTTATATCGCTCAGCCGCGAGCCGCCCGCTCGCCGGGCTGCGCTTGATGCGGGCGGTCCCCGTTGACGGTCGCATGCGGTTTGACCGTCCGCCATGCGACGGCAGACAGGCGGCCGGTTGCAAACCAGCCGCCTGTGCGCATCGCGCCGTTCGCCTGAGCAAGCCCGATGTGCATGGCGAACAGTGCATTTCAAAATCAATTTACTGAACACGGCCTCTTCAAATCCGAGGCTGATATGGTTCCAAGGGGAAGGGGGTGATGACGTCGGCAATCGACATGCGACCATATTCCTATTTCCCCGGAAATATTTCTGGTTGAAATACCTATGGCAAGGCCGTTCGAGGGCGAAGGTTTCAGACCGGCGGCAGCTTATTCGGCTTATGCGGATGCCGGTTCGCCGTCTACCGTCTACGTTCTACCTTCTACCTTCTACCTTCTACCTTCTACCTTCTATCTTCTATCTTCTATCTTGAAAATCTAAG
>NZ_JBCNFP010000193.1:0-15377 GCF_050481165.1 Paenibacillus cisolokensis | reverse complement strand
GCATTTAAACGCAAGGCCGGCCGCAGCCGCGCTGGAGCGGCCGACCGTCTGCGCCGAACGATCGCCGAGCCGCCAGCCGGCCTCGGCGCTTTTCGTCAACAGGGGGTGCCTGAGATGAAGGAAATATCAGCGGGCGGCGTCGTATACCGCCGAACCGGAAATCATGAGCTGCAAATCCAGCTGATTCAGGATCGCTACGGCAAAGTGTCGCTGCCGAAAGGCAAGATGGAGCCGGGCGAAACGGTCGAGCAGACGGCGCTTCGGGAAATAGAAGAAGAGACGGGGATGCGCGGCGTCATCAAGGCGCCGATCGACCAGATCAAGTACCGCTACCACCATGAGACAAAAGGGATGGTGGACAAGGAGGTTCATTATTATCTCGTCGAAGCGGTCGACGGCTCGCTGCAGGCGCAAGTCGAGGAAATTCGCGGCGTCGATTGGTTCACCCCGCAGGAGGCTTGGAGGCGGCAGCGCAAATTCGGGTACGACAACAACGACCGCATTTTGGCCGGCGCGTTGAAGCTGCTCGGCGTGGAGGTGACGGGAAATGACTGAACGGAGCATGCCGGAAAAATGGACGGATGGGGCGGACATCGCCCGTTTCATCGATCATACGCTGCTCAAGCCGTTCGCGACGAGCGAAGATATTGCCAAGCTGTGCGCCGAGGCGGCGCAATACCGGTTTCGGTCCGTCTGCGTGAACGGCTCGTGGGTTTCCGTGTGCAAGGAACTGCTTGCCGAGACGGACGTCGGGATCAGCGCGGTCGTCGGATTTCCGCTCGGCGCTTCGGCGACCCGCGTGAAGGCGCACGAAGCGGCGGCAGCCGTGGATGACGGCGCAACGGAAATCGACATGGTCATGCCGATCGGCGCCGTCCTGGAAGGGCGGTACGGCGTGCTGATGTATGACGTGTCGGCGGTCGTCCGGGCGGTGGAAGGCGCGGCCATCGTCAAGGTTATTCTGGAGACCGGCTATCTGGACGATGTGCAGAAGGCGGAAGCATGCCGGGTGGCGGAAGCGGCCGGCGCGCATTACGTCAAGACGTCTACCGGCTTCGGCGCCGGGGGCGCGACGGTGGAGGACGTTCTCCTGATGCGCGGAGCCGTAACCTCCGCCATCGGCGTGAAGGCGTCCGGGGGAATCCGGGACGCCGAGACGGCGGTCCGCATGCTTCGAGCGGGGGCCAACCGGCTCGGCACAAGCGCCGGCGTCGCGATCGTCAGCGGACGGTCAAGCGGCGCAGCGCCGGCAAGTAGCAGAGGGGAAGGGCCAGAAGCGAGCTTGCAATATTGAAGATCGTCTGCGCGCGGGCGATCTGTCCGGCCGGACCGGCCGCCATCCATCCGGATACGGCCGCCAGTTCCCCGGTAAAAGGCAGGAACAGCGCCGCGCCGCCCACATTCAGCAGCACATGCGACCAGGCGACGAGCTGACCGGCCCTGCTGCCGCCGACCGAGGCGAGCAGAGCGGTAAAGCAGGTGCCGACATTCGAGCCGAGCACAATGGCGATGCCCAGTGCGGGCGGCAGCGCGCCGATCGCGGCTAGCCCCATCGTCATCCCGATGACTGCGGCGCTGCTGTGCACGATGGCAGTCAGCGTCATACCGGCGGCGACGCCCCAGAGCAGGCTTTCGGCTGCCCGCTCGAGAAACCAGCCGAACAGGCCGCTCGCCTGCACGGCCGGCCCGATCGATTGCATAATCGTAATGCCGCCGATCAGCATGGCGAAGCCGGCGAGGACGACGGATGCGCCGCGCAGCAGCCGCAGCCATTCCGGCATCGGGCGGTCGGCGCGCGTCAGCGGCAGAAGCCGGACTTCGCAGGCCAGCGCGGTGAACAGCCACAGTCCGAGCGACGCCGCCAGCAGCGGCATGGCGAGCCGGCCCAAATTCAGGCCGATCAGCTCGGTTGTCAGGCAAGTGCCGATATTGGTGCCGAGCACGATGCCGAGCGTGCGCGGAAACGTGAGCAGGCCGGCATTGACGAGCCCGATCGAGATGACGGTGACGGCCGTGCTGCTCTGCAGGAAGGCGGTCGTCACGGTGCCGACGGCCAAACCGCGCAGCGGCGTGTCCGTGGAACGCTCCAGCAGGCCGGTCAGCCGGGGGCCGGCAATACGGTGCAGCGCCATCTCCATCAGTTTCATGCCGAGTATAAAGACGGCGAAGCCGTAGAGCACCGGCAGCAAAATTGTTTCGAACATATTCGCATCTACGCCCCTTTGCCGTAAGGAATCGGTTGAACGGCGAGCCGGGCCGATCGGTCCGCCGTCGCGCGTGTCGTATCATACATATGCGTTTCGGCAGACAAGCATGACAAGCACCTCCCTCCGGCCCGGCGGCGGGGGGACGTTTTTTTACTGTGTTGGAAACGCGCAACGATTTATAGAGACGTACAGAGACGTGTAACGATGCTTCCTGCCGCAAAGGCGAAGCCGTTCACGCTTGCATGGAAAGGACATGATGATGAGCAGAGCGAAAATTTATATGGCCAAAGGGCGTACGAAGCGGCTTGAACAGGGCCATCCCTGGATTTACGACAATGAGATCGAACGGATGGAAGGGGAGGCCGAGCCTGGCGATCTGGTGGACGTCTTGCAGTCGAACGGCCGCTATATGGCAACAGGATATTGGAACCCGCATTCGACGATTCGGGTGCGGGTCATCTCCCGCCGGCCGATCGGCGACATGGACGAGCCGTTCTTTCGCGAGCGGTTCGAGCGTTGTCTGAGCCATCGGCGCCGTTTCGTACGCGATCGCGATTGCCGGCTCGTGTACGGGGAGGCCGACTTCTTGCCCGGGCTGATCGTGGACCGTTTCGCCGACGTGCTTGTCGTCCAGCTGCTGACGCTCGGCATGGACCGGCGGCGGGAGACGATCGTGCAGGCGCTCGTCCGCGTGTTCGCCCCGAAAGGCATCTACGAGCGGAGCGATGTCGCCGTCCGGAAGCTGGAAGGACTGGAGGAGCGGAAAGGGCCGCTCTATGGCGAATGCCCGCGGACGGTCGTCATTCGCGAGAACGGGCTGGCGATGGAGGTCGATATCGAGGGCGGACAAAAAACCGGTTATTTTTACGATCAGCGGGAGAACCGCGCGGCGATCGCGCCGCTTATGACCGGCTGGGGCGCGCGCAGCGGCATCAGGCTGGAAAGGAGGCCGTACGCGGAATTGCCCGAAGGGGCGGCAGTATGGAAAGGCGCGGTCGGGGACGGTTCCGAAGAAGCGGGGGAGCGCGCGGATGACGGACTGGCGCTCGTGCCGGTCAACGCCAACGGCAAAGTCGTCACGTTCCCGTATTGGGACGGCGCGACCGTGTTGGAATGTTTCGCGCATACCGGAAGCTTTGCGATGCATGCGTGCAAATACGGCGCGAAGAAGGTGACATGCCTCGACGTATCGGAGCACGCGATCGAAACGGCCAGACGGAACGCCGAACGAAACGGCTTTACGGACCGGATCGAGTTCGTCGTCGCCGACGCATTCGACTATTTGCGCAGCCAGGTTAAAGGCCTGGAGGAGCGGGCGAGGCGGGCGCAGGGAAGGGTCGATACCTCCAAGCCGCTCGGGGCGGCCGGGCGGACATGGGACGTCGTCATTTTGGACCCGCCGGCCTTCGCCAAGACGAAAGGCGCGCTCGCCGGCGCCTGCCGCGGGTACAAGGACATCAATCTGAACGGGATGAAACTGGTCAATGAGGGCGGCTATTTGGTGACCGCAAGCTGCTCTTACCATATGAGCGAGGAACTGTTTCTCGGCACGATCCAGGAGGCGGCGGCCGACGCCGGCAAAGTGCTGCGGCTGATCGAATGGCGTTCCGCGGGCAAAGACCATCCGCGGCTGCTCGGCGTTCCCGAAGGCCATTACTTGAAGTTCGCCATCTTCGAAGTGCGCAGCCGGTAAGCGGATGCGCCAGCCGCATCGGCGCGGACGCCGGAGCGCTTTTGCCGCGCCAAGGCCTTCCCGATGCGGAAGGCCTTGGCCTTGCCGGAGCGTAAGGGCCCTTGTGCCGCGTCAGAGCGGAAAGGCCCTTGTGCCGTGTCGGAGCGGAAGGGCCCTTGTGCCGTGTCGGAGCGCCGATCCGCCGGGAGCGCTTTTCTCCGCCTATTCCCGATAACGGACCTCGATCGGCCCGATTTCCGACCTCACTTTGATTTGCGGTCCGTTCTCCCCTTTCTGTCCCGCAATCGAGCGTTTCGACTGATCGTTTCGCTCTATGTCGAAATTGGTGCCGACTTTCCCGATCTCGGTCGACAAATCGAGGCGGACATTGTCGGGCTCGCGATCCGTTTCGATTGTGACGGCGCCAAGTTCCGTTTTCACGGCAATGTCGTTCTCGATGCTCGGGGCATAGATGTTGACCGTGCCCGTGCTGTTGCTGACCTCGGTCTTCCCGTTCACGTTGTCCAGACGGACCGCTCCGACCGAGTTGGTCACGATTGCCTGCTCCGTTGCCGTATCCGCAACCGTAATCGTCCCCACCTCGCTGCTTACGGCCAGCCGATCCGCATTCACTTCCCGATACTCGATTTTCCCGACGTCGGAATGAACCGTAACGCTGTTGTACGAATGGTCAGGAAGCTCCACGTGCAGTTCGGCTCCCCACGTCTCGATCAGGTCCAGCACATCAAGGCCGGGATTCCGGCTTTTCCCTCGAACGGTAACCTCCAATTGCCCGTCCGTCTCCCGATAATGGAAATCAAAATGCTTTTGCAGCTTTTCCGGATCGGATGTCCGGATGCTCAGGCGCGTCGTTTCATCGGGCGAAAGTCCGATATGAATGGACGGCACGTCGCTCGACACCTTCACTTGCCGGAATGTCGTTTCGAGCGTCGTTTCTTCATTGGCCTGCAGCGGTTGTTCGGACGCTTTCGTGACGGCGTTCATTTTGGCGGTGCATCCGGCAACAAGCAAGACAACCGCGAACAGCGCGGCGCATGCAACTCGTTTTCGGTTAAACATATCATTCGCTCCTTATATGCTCCGGTTTGGTACGGCCTAAGGCCGCGGGCGATCGGTCCCGAATTCTCTTCCTAAGTATACCAGCAGATCCAGTTGGTCAAACGGACCCAGGTCGGTAATTTGCACTGGACTTAGGTCCGGCAAAACGGTTGCGCGATTCGTGTCGGCGGTATCGGCCGTCAGGATCTACCGTCGAGTTCTACTGTTGAATCTACCGTCGAGATCTACAGTTGAGATCTACCGTTGAGAACTACTGTTGAATCTACTGTCGGATCTACTGTCGGAATCGGCCATGTCCCGCCCGGTCGTTTAGCCAACATTTTCAGGAACATACGTTTGGTTTTTCTGGTGAAATGGCCGCCGCTTTTATGATAGAATAGGAGAATCGAAAAAAGTCGGAGAAAGCGGGGAGAAGGATGGGGTTGCGTTTTGTGCTCGGGCGGTCCGGGGCCGGCAAAACCCGGTTTTGCCACGATGAAATACGGAGCCGGCTGCGGGAAAATCCCGACGGTCCGCCGCTCATACTGCTCGTGCCGGAGCAGGCGACCTTCCAGAGCGAATACGCGTTGCTGAAGGACGGCGGCCTGCCGGGTACGATTCGCGCCCAGGCGCTCAGTTTCCGGCGGCTCGCGTTTCGGGTTATGCAGGAGACCGGCGGCACGGCGCTCGTGCCGATCGGCGAGAACGGGCGGAATATGCTGCTCTACAAAATCGTTCACCGGCTGGAATCGGAGCTGGAGCTGTTCCGGCACGGCGCGGATCAGCCGGGCTTTATCGAGCGGCTCGGCGACCTGTTGACCGAGTGGAAACG
Source organism: Paenibacillus cisolokensis (assembly GCF_050481165.1). NCBI lineage: Bacteria > Bacillati > Bacillota > Bacilli > Caryophanales > Paenibacillaceae > Paenibacillus > Paenibacillus cisolokensis. Next base: position 9,607 of record NZ_JBCNFP010000193.1, on the reverse strand, counting down.
ATACGGCATCGACGCCGCGGCGCTGGGCGGCTGGATCGAGTCGGGAGCGGCCGCGGCGGCCGGAACGCTGCTGGCGCGCAAGCTTCGCGATTTGCGGCTTGTCTACGAGCGGCTGGAAGCCGAGATGGCCGGCCTTTATGTCGACGCGGAAGATGATTTGGCCCATCTGGCCGCCGGATTCGGCGCCGCGCCTTCGATGCGGGGGGCGGAGATATGGGTCGACGGGTTCCACGGCTTTACGCCCAAGGAATATGAGGCGCTCGGCGCTCTGCTCCGTTCGGCGGCGCGCGTTACGGTCGCGCTTTGTCTCGACCGCGAATACGGGCCGGGCGAGCGTCCTCACGAGCTCGAGCTGTTCCACCCGACGGCGGAGACGTACATAAAGCTGCGCGAGCTGGCCGAGTCGAACGGCGTCGGCCTGCTGGAGACGATCGTGCTGGACGGCAAGCCGCCCCGCCGCTTTGCGGACAGTCCGATGCTCGCCCACCTGGAGAAGCATTTTGCCGCGCATTTGTCTTACCGGCCCGCCGATCCCGGCGAGCTCGCCGCGGACGATCCGCGCTGCGGCATATCGCTGCACGCGGCGGCAAACCGCCGCGCCGAAGTCGAAGCGGCGGCGCAGGATATGGTCCGCCGGGCTCGCGACGAAGGCTTGAGGTGGCGGGATATGGCCGTCATCGTGCGCAATCCGGCCGACTACGCCGATTACGCGGAAGCGGTGTTCGCGGAATACGGCATTCCGTATTTTCTCGATCAGAAGAAGACGGCCGTTCATCATCCGTTGACCGAGTTCATCCGCTCGGCGCTGGAGACGGTGCTCAAAGGCTGGCGGTATGAGGCGGTATTCCGCTGCATCAAGACCGAAATGCTGTTTCCCGACATTCCGGGCGGCAGCCGGGAGCTGTACGACCGGTTCGAAAATTACGTGCTCGCGGCAGGCATCGACGGTCGCAAATGGCTGGACCGGAAAAGCTGGAAGCCGCTGTCGTTCGGCGACCTGGAGCGGGAAGACGGCGAGACGGCGCCGGCCGACCCCCGGGAGTTCGCGGCCGTAATGGAAGCGCGGGAGTCGATCGTGCCGCCGCTGCGCCGTTTCGGTCAAGCGCTCAAACGCGCCGGCAGCGTCAAGGAGATGTGCGCCGCGCTGTACCGGCTGCTTGACCACGCGGATGCGGCCGATCGTCTGGAACGGTGGAGCCGCGCCGATCTGGCGGCCGGACGGCCGGAACGGGCGCGCGCCCACCGGCAATTGTGGGACGGCGTGATGGAGCTGCTCGATCAACTGGTCGAGCTGGCCGGCGACGAGCAAATGCCGCCGGAGCTGTTCGCCGGGATGGTCGAGACCGGCCTCGAAAGCTTGAAGCTCGCTTCCGTACCGCCTGCGCTCGATCAGGTGCTGGTCGGCAGCCTGGACCGCACCCGTTCCGCCCCGGTTCGCGTCTGCTATGTGCTCGGCGCCAATGACGGCGTCATGCCGATGCGCATTCAGGAGGACGGGGTGTTGACGGAGCCGGAGCGGGAGCGGCTGCAGGCGGAAGGGCTCGCGATGGCTCCCGGCGTGACGAGACGGCTGCTCGACGAGCGCTTCCTGATTTACGTCGCGCTGACGACGCCGTCGCGGCATCTGTGGCTGAGCTGGCCGGCGGCCGACGAGGAAGGCAAAAGCCTGCACGCATCGGAAATTGTCCGGCAGGTGAAGCGGCTGTTTCCCGGGCTTGAGGAACGGGCGGTGCCGGGCGAGCCGTCGCCGGATCAAGAAAGCATCGAACAGCTTCGCTTCGTGTCGCGCCCGGAGCGGACGTTGTCCCATCTGATCGGCCAGCTGCGGCAGTGGCGGCAAGGGGCGGAGATCGCGCCGTTCTGGTGGGATGTATTCAACTGGTTTGCTGTACGGCCGGAATGGCAGGACAAGCTGCAGATGCTGACATCGTCGCTCGATTACGACAACAGGGTGCCTTCTCTGTCGCCGGCGACGGCGAAGGAGCTGTACGGCGAGCGCCTGACGGCGAGCGTCTCCCGGCTGGAGCGGTTCGTATCGTGTCCGTTTCAGCATTTTGCGATCCACGGCCTGCGGCTTAAGGAGCGGCGGCTCTACCGGCTGGAGGCGCCGGACGTCGGCCAGCTCTTTCATGCGGCGCTCAGCCGGCTTGCCGCCGATCTTGGCGACCGCTGGGGCGTGACGCCGGCGGGCGGCATCCGCGCGGCGGCGGCTTCCGCCGTCGAGCAGCTGGCGCCGCGCCTGCAATCGCAAATCTTGCTCAGCAGCGGCCGATACCGGTATATCGCCCGCAAGCTGACCGAAATTGTCGGACAAGCCGCGATCATACTGGCCGAGCACGAGCGGCGTGCCGCATTCCGTCCTGTCGGTCTCGAGGTCGGCTTCGGACCGGACGGCACGCTTCCCGCGCTTGTCGTTACGATGGCGGACGGCCGCACGCTCGAGCTTGTCGGACGGATCGACCGCATCGACGCGGCCCGCACGGAGGAGGGATGGCTGCTGCGCGTGCTCGACTACAAATCGTCGGCGACGCAGCTGCGGCTGGAGGAAGTGGCGCACGGCCTGTCGCTGCAGATGCTGGCTTATTTGGACGTGCTGCTGACGCATGCGCCCGCCTGGCTGGGCGGACCGGTCGCCCCCGCCGGCGTGCTTTATTTTCACGTTCACAATCCGCTGCTTGCGGCATCGAACGGCATGAGTCCGGAGGAGGCGCGCCGCCAGCTGCTGAAGCGGTTCAAAATGCGCGGCCTGCTGCTGGCCGACGAATCCGCCGTGCGGATGATGGACGGCGAGCTCGATACCGGCTATTCGGATCTTCTGCCGGTCGCGATCAAGCGGGACGGCGGCTTCTACAGCAGCTCGTCCGTCGTCGGCCGCGAAGGCTGGGAGGTGCTGCGGCGCTCGGTGCGGCGCAGCATCGCGCGGATCGGCGGCGAAATCGCGCAGGGCGAGATCGGCATTGCGCCATACCGGACCGGCGCGAAGACGCCCTGCCAGTATTGCGCGTACAAGCCGGTCTGCCAGTTCGATCCGCTGATCGAAGGCAACGACTACATCAAGCTTCCGCGGGTGACCGGGGACGAAATCTGGAGGCTGCTCGAGCGTCAGGCCGCCGAAAGCGGGAAGGACGCGGAGTCCGCGCCGGACGAGGCGGCTGAAACGCCGGCGAAGCGGGCGGAAGAGGGGCTTTCCGCGGAAGAACATGCTGCGGAAAAGCGGCTGGCGGCGGCAGACCGTGCGGACGCGTCCGGCATGAACCGGGAATACGGGCGTTCCGAAAGCGAAAGGAGAGGAGAGGGCGACGATGCCGGTACATAACATCCCGAAAAAGCCGGAAGGCTCGGCCTGGACGGACGACCAGTGGAAGGCCGTTGCGACCGGCGGCCGCAACGTGCTCGTCGCCGCGGCGGCCGGCTCGGGCAAGACGGCGGTGCTCGTCGAGCGGATTATCCGCAAAATATCCGCCGACACCGACGTCGACCGCCTGCTTGTGGCGACGTTCACCAAAGCGGCCGCGGCGGAGATGAAGGAGCGCATCCGCATCGCGCTCGAGAAGGCGCTGGAGCGCGAGCCGGATTCGGAGCATCTGCGGCGGCAGCTGGCGCTCATGAACCGCGCCGCCATCACGACGATCCACTCCTTCTGTCTCGATGCGATCCGGCGCTATTATCCGCTCATCGGGCTCGATCCCGGATTCCGCATCGCGAACGAAACGGAAAGCGAGCTGCTGCGGCTCGATGCGCTGGATGCCCTGTTCGACGAAAAATATGAGGATGCGGGAGACGGCGGCGCATTTTTGCGGCTTGCCGACCGTTTCGGAGGCGAACGGGGCGACGAACCGCTGTATCGGCTCGTTCAGCAGCTGTACGAATTTTCGCGCAGCCATCCGTGGCCGGAACATTGGCTGCGGGAGACGGCCGCCGCGTTCCGGGTAACCGGCGTCGCCGAACTCTCCGCCACACCGTGGGCGGCCGCCATCCGCGGGGAAGCCGCGCGGTCGCTCGCCGGCGCGGCGGACCTGCTGCGGCAGGCGAAGGCGGTGGCGGAGCTGCCGGACGGACCGGCGAACTATGCCGTCACGCTGGCGGAAGACCTGGAGGTCGTCGAACGGCTTCGCCGGGCGGTGGACGAAAGACCGTGGGGAGAGCTGCCGGAGCTGTTTCGCGAAGCGGCGTTCGGCAAGCTGAAGGCGGTGCGCGGCGACAGCTGCGACAAGGCGCTGCAGGAGAAGGCGAAGGAGCTGCGCGAGCAGGCGAAACAGATCGTCCTCGGCATGCGCGACGAATGGTTCGGCCGCCCGGCGGAGGCGTTCGTCCGCGAGCTCGCGGAGCTCGCGCCGCTGATGGAAGCTCTCGCGGAGCTCGTGATCGAATTCGGCCGCCGCTACGAGACGGCGAAGCGCGAACGCGGCCTGCTCGATTTCGGCGATCTCGAGCATTACTGCTTGCGCATTTTGCGGGACCCGTCCTCGACGCCGGAGAAGACCGTGCCTTCGGCGGCTGCGCTGGAGTACCGGCGCCAATTCGAGGAAGTGCTGCTGGACGAGTACCAGGATACGAACACGGTCCAGGAGGCGATCGTCGAGCTGATCTCCCGCGAAGGAGCGGGCAACCGGTTTATGGTCGGCGACGTCAAACAGAGCATTTACCGCTTCCGGTTGGCCGAGCCGAATTTGTTTCTGCAAAAATATAAAGCATACCGTTCGGATGCGGAAATCGGCGGAGAGACGGAGACGCCGGCCGATCCGCCCGGGACAGAAGCGCAGCCCGATCATGCCGGGGCAGGAGCGCCGGCCGGAGCGGGCGTATCGGGCGCCGCCGCGCCGGGTGCCGCCGACAGGGAAGCGCCCGGTCTGCGCATCGATTTGTCGCGCAACTTCCGCAGCCGGCCCGAAGTGGTGAATGGCGTCAACGACGTATTCCGGGCGATTATGCGGGAATCGGTCGCCGAGATGGACTACGACCGCAGCGCGGAGCTCGTCTGCGGCGCTTCGTATCCGCAGCCGCCGGCAGGCGACGACCGGTTTGCGGTCGAGCTAAGCGTGATCGACCGCGGAGGCGTCCGCGCCGCAGTCTCCGCCGACGCCGGCGCTGCGGACGAAGACGAAGCGGAGGAGGCCGCCCGCGCGGCGGAAGCGGCGGAAGACGCGCTGACCGCCCAGCTGGAAGCGCGCCATATTGCGCGCCGGATTCGCGAGCTTGCCGACGGCGGCTTTCGCGTGTACGACGGCCGGAAAGGGACGGACCGTCCGCTCGCCTGGCGGGATGTCGTCATCCTGCTGCGCGCCACCCGGCAGTGGGCGCCGGTCATGATCGAGGAGCTGCAGGCGGCCGGCATTCCCGCTTACGCGGAGCTGAGCACGGGATATTTCGACGCGACGGAAGTGGAAGTGATGCTGTCGCTGCTGCGGGTCATCGACAACCCGTACCAGGACATCCCGCTTGCCGGCGCGCTTCGCTCGCCGATTTTCGGATTGACGGCCGAGGAGCTGGCGCGAATCCGCATTCCGTCGCGCCATTCGTCGTATTACGAAGCGGTGTTGCGGGCCGCGGGAGATTTGCTCGTCGCCGAGGATACGCGCCGCAAGCTGTCGCTCTTCCTCGACCGTCTCGACCGCTGGCGGGACGAAGCCCGCCAGGGATCGCTCGCCGAGCTGCTGTGGAACATCTACCGCGAAACCGGATATTACGACTGGGTCGGCGGACTGCCCGGCGGCGCGCAGCGGCAGGCGAACCTGCGGGCGCTGTACGACCGGGCGCGGCAATACGAGGCGACCTCGTTTCGCGGGCTGTTCCGGTTTTTGCGGTTTATCGACCGGATGCGGGAAAGCGGCGGCGACCTCGGCACCGCGCGCGAGCTCGGGGAGCAGGAAGACGTCGTCCGGATCATGTCGATCCATAAGAGCAAAGGGCTCGAGTTTCCGGTCGTGTTCGTGGCCGGTCTCGGCAAGCCGTTCAACCAGCAGGATGTGAACGGCGCTTTTCTGATGCACAAGGAGCTCGGGTTCGGTCCGCGCTATGTCGATCCCGAATTGCGGATCGCTTATCCGACGCTGCCGTATTTGGCGGTGCGCCAGCGCATGCGGATGGAAATGCTCGCCGAGGAAATGCGCGTGCTGTACGTGGCGATGACGAGGCCGAAGGAGAAAATGATTCTCGTCGCCACGGCGGACGACGCTCAGCGGCAGCTTGAGCGGTGGCGGACGGCGGCGGACGGCGGCGCGATTCCCGATTACCGTCTGGCGGCCGCCCGCTGCTACCTCGACTGGCTCGGTCCGCTGGCCGCGCAGGCGGGTATGCTGGTGCGGGTGGAAGACGGAGCGGCGGAAGCCGGCGCCGGGACATTCACGGCCGAGCCGGCGCCGCCGGTCACCGGCGGAATGGCGGTGCGGCCGGATGAGGTTGCGCCGCAGCCGGGCGATAGGGACGCAGCGGCCCGGACGGACGGCGCGTCTCCCCGGGACGGCGGCGATACGGCGGAAGCCGCGCCTCCGCTGCGGGATTGGCGCCTCGGCGTCGTGCCCGCCCACTTGTACGGAACGGAAGCGGCCGCCGCGTCGGAACGGAACGAGGCGAAGGAGGCCGAGCTGGCCGAGCGGCTGCAGGCCGTGACGGCGCTCGTACCGGTCGAAGGCGGCGAAGACGCCGCCGAAATCGCCCGCAGGCTCGATTGGGCGTACAGCCGGCCAGGAGCGGCCGCCGTGGCGGCGAAGACGTCGGTCACCGAGATGAAGCGGCTGCACGGGGAAGCGCTGCGGGATCGCGAAGCGGCGACGCTGGAAGAGGGAGCGGCGCTGCTTCGAGGCGCCGGCGCCAAGCAGCCGGGCCTGGGAGCCGGAGATGGCCGTTCGGTGTCAGGCGGCCGTTCCGGGCAAGGCTTCATCGGCGGCGGATATACCTTCCGCCTGCGCCGGCCGCGATTTATGGAGGAACGTTCGCTGACGGCGGCGGAGCGCGGTACGGTCAGCCATCTGTTGATGCAGCATGTGCCGCTCGACGCGGAACCGGACGAAGCGCTGCTCAGGCGTACGGTCGATTCGCTCGTGGAACGTCTCATTCTGACCCGCAAGCAGGCGGAAGCGATCGACCTTGCGGCGGTGCTGGCGTTTTTCCGTTCGAAGCTCGGGCAGCGGCTGCGCCGCGCCGGTCTCGTCCGCAGGGAAATGCCGTTCAGCTGCGCTTTCCCGGCGGAGCGGGTATATCCGGGCGCGGCGGAGGATGTCCGCGGCGAGACGGTTCTCATTCAGGGCGTCGTCGACTGTCTGTTCGAGGATGAGGGCGGACTCGTGCTGGTCGATTACAAGACGGACCGGATCGATATGAAGCAGTGGGATAGAGCCGCGGAACGCCACCGCTTTCAGCTCGAGCTGTACGCCGACGCCATCGCTTCGGTGCTGGGCAAGCCGGTGACGGAGTGCTACGTGTTCTTTCTGGACGGCGCGCAGACGGTTCGGTTGAAATAACCGCGCAGGCCGGCAGGAATAACCGCAGCGGCGGAAGCCGGTTGGATGACCGGTAGAAGGCTGTTGGGATTACGGTGGCGAAGCCGGTCGGCAGGTCGGTGGAGAGTTGGCGGGATGACGGCGGCGGATGCGGGTCAGGAATGACCGGGCGAGGGTCAATAGGGGGTTGCCCGGCCGAGGTTGGTTGGAATTACGGCGATGGCCGCCGGTTGGGATTACCCGACGGAGGCTCGTTGGGATAATGGCATGATGAAGGGGGAGAAACGACGGTGCGGATTTTGCATACGGCGGACTGGCATTTCGGCCGGACGCTGGAAGGAAGAAGCCGCCTCGAGGAGCAAGCGGCCTTCGTGGACGAGCTTGTAGCGATCGTCCGCGAGGAAGAGATCGACCTTGTGCTGATCGCGGGCGACGTATACGACTCGGTCAATCCGCCGGCGGCCGCGGAGCAGCTCTATTACGACGCGCTGTCGCGCTTGTCGGAAGGCGGAAAACGGGCGGTCGCCGTCATCGCGGGCAACCACGATCATCCCGACCGCGTGGCGGCCGCTTCGCCGCTCGCTCGCGCAAGCGGCATCCGGCTCGCCGGCTTGCCATCGGCGGAGGCCATGGAAATTGCGGTGCCGCGAACCGGGGAGATGGCCGTCATCGCCGCGCTGCCATACCCGTCCGAGTCTCGGCTGCGGGAACTGCTCAGCGAGACGGCGGACGAGGCGGAGCTGCGCAGCGCCTACTCGGAGCGGGTAACCCGGCTGATGCGCCGGCTGGCGGAGTCGTTCCGCCACGATACGGTCAATATTGCGATGAGCCATCTGTATGTGCTCGGCGGCCTGGAAAGCGATTCGGAGCGGCCGATCCAGGTCGGCGGCGCCTATACGGTCGATCCCGCGGCGTTCGACTGCGGCGCCCAATACGCGGCGCTCGGCCATCTGCACCGGCCGCAGCGGGTTGCGGGGAAGGAGTGGCTGCGCTACAGCGGGTCGCCGCTCGCCTACAGCTTCTCGGAGGCGGGCCAGGCGAAATCGGTGACCGTCCTCGATCTGGCGCCGGGACAAGCGGCCAGGCCGCGGGAAATTTATTTGTCCTCGGGCAGGCCGCTCGCCGTCTGGAAAGCGAAAGGAGGCCTCGCCGAAGTGCACCGATGGCTGGATGAAGGCCGCGACGCGCGCGCCTGGATCGATCTGGAGCTGTGGGTGACCGACGCAATCGCCCCGGATCAGATTCATGCGCTGCGCAAGCGGCATGACGGTCTTCTGCACATTCGCCCCGTCTATCCGGAAAAGGATGGCGCGGACGATCCGGCAGGCCTGCGCGAGCGGCTGCCGGTGGACGAGCTGTTCCGGCGGTTTTATACGCGCCAGACGGGCGGCGCGGAGCCGGATGAGGCGACGGTGCGCCTATTTATGGAGCTGCTGGAGGAGCAGGAGCGCGAGGAAGCGGACATGGACGAAGAACGCGGGGAAGCCGCGGTGGCGGAAGGAGGAAGGCGGTCATGAAGCCGATCAGGCTGAAGCTGGCGGGGCTGCAAAGCTACCGTGAAGCGCAGGAGATCGATTTCGAGCGGCTGTGCGAGGGCGGAGTGTTCGGCATCTTCGGACCGACGGGCAGCGGCAAATCGAGCATTCTGGACGCGATGACGCTGGCGCTTTACGGCAAGGTGGAGCGCGCCGCCGGCGGTACGCAGGGCATTATGAACCAGGCGGAAAAAACGCTCTTCGTCGCGTTCACGTTCGAGCTGAACGGCGGCGGACGGACGCGGCGCTTCCGGGTGGAGCGGCAGTTCAAGCGGAGCGGCGACGTTTCGGTCGGCAGCGCGCTCTGCCGCTTTATCGAGCTGCTGCCGCAGGGCGAGCAGGTGCTGGCGGATAAGCTGGCCGACGTCAACCGCTGCGTGGAAGAGCATATCGGCTTGAACATGCAGGATTTCACGCGCGCCGTCGTGCTGCCGCAAGGCAAGTTTGCGGAGTTTCTGTCGCTCACGGGCAAGGAGCGCCGGTCGATGCTGCAGCGGCTGTTCCGGCTGGAGCGTTACGGCGACGGGCTGGCCGCGCGCCTGCAGCAGCGGGTCAGAGCCGCCGAGTCGGCGCTGGCCGAAGCGGCCGCGGAGCAGCAAGGGCTCGGCGACGCCTCGGCCGAGGCGGTTGCCG
>NZ_JBCNFP010000192.1:0-660 GCF_050481165.1 Paenibacillus cisolokensis | reverse complement strand
CGTTCTTACGTCGGCAAATCGGGACACCGTCTTCATCGTTGACGATTCGATGTTCGAGCGCAACCGCAGCAAAGCCGTCGAGTTGCTGGCCAGATTCAAAGATCATGCCACCGGAGCTTATTATAAGGGCTTTCGCATGCTCACCATGGGATGGTCCGACGGCCATACGTTTCTGCCGCTGGACTTCGCGCTGCTCAGTTCCAGCAAATCTGCCATTAACGGCATGAGTGAGAAGATCGACAAACGGACGAACGGCTATAAGCGACGTCAAGAAGCACTCCTGCCGGCTCCGCAAGTGATTGTATCGATGTTGGATCGCGCGCTTGCCGCGGGAGCCACGGCCTCCTATGTCTTGATGGACAGTTGGTTCACGCACGCCCCCCTCATTGGGGAAATCATATCCCGTGGGCTCCATGTGATCGGCATGGTCAAGAACGACAATAAGCGTTTCCTTGTTCAAGACCGGAAGCTGTCGTTAAAAGAACTATATGCGGCAGCGTCTCTGGTGCAAAGCAAGAAACGAGGCATCCTTCGTTCGATTCGAACCGAGCTTGCCCCCGGCATACCGGTTCGCGTGGTATTCGTCCGTCATCGTACGAAGAAGAATGAATGGCTCGCGGTACTGTCGACGGATCTTTCCCTCTCCGTGGAGGACGTGAT
>NZ_JBCNFP010000191.1:0-1013 GCF_050481165.1 Paenibacillus cisolokensis | reverse complement strand
CGCATCCGGTAGGCTTTGGCGGTATCCAGATCGCAGTCCTTCAGTTTCGCCATCGTTTCTTGTTGCGCAGCAGTCAGATTTTCCGGGTTTTTCAACCACATATATCGCGTGTCTTTTAGTTCTGCGCAGCTCTTCCGTTCGGTACGGCGCACTTCATCAACGGCTTCGTTTGCGGCCTGTATCACATGGAATTTGTCGAAGGTGATCGAGGCTTTTGGAAAGTTCTCCTCTGCACCTTTGATGAAGGCTGGCGACATATCCATGCAAACCTCGGTAATGTTTTCGGCTTTGCCGCCATGAGATTCCAGTTGCTTCTTACACTCGCTCCATGTGCTGGAATCTTTGCCCTTGGTCACGCAGATGACATTTTTCTGCTCCGGGTCCATGAATATGGTGATGTAGTTGTGACCACGTTTGGCCGATGTTTCGTCGGTATTGATCTTCGTCACATACGAGAGATCCTGTGCTGCGATGGCATTATCGACATAGTGATGGAGAATCCGCCACAAGCGTGTATCGTGCTCGCCTACAAATCGGCTGACGGCGTTCATCGGCATATCTTTAGCCAGTGCTATGATAAGCGCATCGAAGTGCAGGGTGAAATAGTGTTTCGGTTTGTCTAACGCCCAAGGCACGTTGACCCCAGTGATGGAATTACATTGGTCGCACTTGGTTCGGGGAAGCTCTGCATGAATATAGCAGGGATATTCGAAGAAATTCAGATGCCGCCATGTGCGGTCATGATTGGCAATATCTCGAACAGGTTGATTAGGGGCTCCGCACTTGGCACAAGGAAATAGCGCCCGCTGACGAAACTTCACATACACGTCCAACTGCTTGGCTTCCAGGCTGAAATCAACCCGATCGATATACCACGGCTCGGGAATATGAAGCAGTTCTTCCAACTGACCTTCCTTAAGATTTGCTACAAACATTTGAAAACACCTCATCCTCTACTGGTCTCTTAATTTCCAGTATTGACAGGTGTTCGCACTTTAAACAGCGAAGAAGCA
>NZ_JBCNFP010000190.1:0-1861 GCF_050481165.1 Paenibacillus cisolokensis | reverse complement strand
ATGTCAAGTCCCTGATTCGTGAAAATTGGAAATTATTTTGGCCCAAAACGCGATGACTCAGGGAAAAAGGCAACACCAAACTAAACCCAGTCGAAAATCGAGTTAATTACCAGATTTTAACTGGGAATCCGTGAAGGACTTTGGCAAAGGAGGCGTTAATCCTTCGCAGTTGTCACCTTCCTTCCAGGCGTGTAGAGTTGGCCGTTGCGTAGCAGCACATCGACCAGACGCACAAGTTTTCTTGCCGTTAAGACGAGGGCGCGTTTGTGTTGATGCTTAGGCACTTCAACGTACTTCTTCCGGTAATACTCGCCGAATTCCGGTTCGCGGTTTTTCACCGAGTTGGCAGCTTCAACAAGGTAATAACGAAGGAATCGGTTGCCGGAACGAATGCGTTTGGTATCTTCGGCCTCAAAGCCCCCGGACTGATGTTTACGCCATGTCAGGCCTGCATATTTGGCTACGGCGGCCTGATCGCTAAAGCGTTCGATGTCGCCGATCTCCGCCAGAATGCCGGCGGCGTACACCCGGTCGATGCCCGGAATGGAGCGCAGGCACTGAGCGCCGGGGATGCCAGCCAGAATGCGTTCGATCGCCTTGTCCAGCTCTTTCAGTTGGCTCTGAATACTCCGGATGGCCTGTATGGAAGTGCCGAGAACCAGATCAATGGAATCCTCTACGACCTTTGAAAGGCGGTAGGACGCTCGTGCAGCCTTCTGGATGCAGCGGGCGACATGCTCCGGATCAGGGAAACGGTTCTTTCCCTTCTCCTTGAGATAGTCGGCCAAGTCGGCGACTTCCATGTCGGCAATCTCATCGAGGCTGAACTTTTCCGAGAGCATCTCCATGATGGCGTGGCCGAAAACGGAGCTGTCGACTTCGGAACGAAACGCATTGCATTTGTAGAACAGATTCTGCAGGAAGTACTGCTTCTCGCGTGTCAGGTTGTGAACCAGATGGTACCGCATGCGCGTCAGGCGCTGGAGCGCGATGTACTGCTCCTGCATGACGATGGTCGTCGTGAGACGGCCGAAGCGCAGGCGTTCGGCGATGATCCAGGCATCGATCCGATCGGTCTTGTCCATATCCGCGTAAGCTTCCCGGAACTTGTTAATAAGCTTCGGGTTGATCGTGAACACCTTGGTTTTCCGCTCTTGAAGCGAGGCATCCTCATGCAGGTACATAGCCGGATGCCAGCTATAGACCGAGGTTGCTTCAAGGCCGATATGGATTTCGGAAGCCGGCAGCTTGTCCGCAGCAGCCACGATGCGGTCGCGCAGATGCGAGGCACCGTGCAGATTGTTTTCTACCTTGAGCGTTTCAAGCGTATCGCCTTCCGGATCCATGAAACACGCTTCCAGTTCTTCTGAACTGACGTCAATACCGACAAATAATTTCAAGGGTGATCCCTCCCTTCTGGATTCGGGATTTAGGGAATTGGACTCTTCGGGATGCCCCCAGCGCGCTCGCCGATCAGTCACCCTCGCATATGAGAACTTCCTTCGGTCCATGAGCTGCCTCGAAGCTGCTATCTTCGAGCATGGGTTGCCGAAGGGGACAGCCAGCGGGTAAGAAGTTCAAACGAGTGCTGGGGAAACAGACTTTAGATGTAGTCGAACTACAGGAGTGAGACGAATTTCCCCAAATGACCCTAAGCTCATTGTCCGGGAACATCACGAAAAGTCCAAGACCCTAATTGTATTTTTTAAAGTTGTCAAAGAGCGGTTTTCTCTCTGGACCCCGACTTCCGCTCCTTGCCCTTCGGGCTGCGGTGCGGGTCGGCTACGTCCACCATAGTTTCACTGCAGATTAACTGGAAATTCTTCAAAAAGAAGATTCTAAACATACTATACGAGGAGTG
>NZ_JBCNFP010000189.1:0-4028 GCF_050481165.1 Paenibacillus cisolokensis | reverse complement strand
GCGTCTGCGGCATGGGGGTCTAACTTTCAAATGAACCCCTCCAATCCATTGTATTGAGTGTTTCACATATATACGCTCAATGAACTGGAGAGTTTTTCTATCCCGTAGCTTTTTTGGGTTATTTTCACTCTGTAGGCTATTCAGAGTTAAATCTGATTAAAAGGGTAACTTGTAACGGACCGAGGCGCGAATGCGCCGAAGCGTGAATAAAGTTTAATATGAAGTAGGACTCTTCATCGAGTTGCTGTTGAAAATATCTGAATAGGTCCTTCCCAATCATCTTCTCTAATTTCTTGGTAGTTGTTATTGGTATATCTTTCAATTGTCTTTCTCCAAAAAATTTGAGCTGGTTTGTTACTTTCTATTTGAGCAACTTTCCAAATACCTCTAAATCTATTAAATAATTCAGTAGATGCTTGTTGACCTACTCCTTGATTTCTATATTTCTTCATTACAAAGAATTCTGCCATCGAATAATTCGTTTGGTTATTATCATTAGTTACAATCTCTCTTACTAGGGCAAACCCAGCCAGTTTTCCATTTACTCGAATAAAAAAAGGATACCTTCCTTCTTCCGTCCAATAATGATCCAAATACATATATTCATATAGACCGTTTTCATTTACATCTTCAGGGTCAAACTCACTAGAATCATATTTATAGAGTTCTAGAAGATTTCTTAATGTAGTTTTCTGATCATATTCAACCCTATGAATTGAGATCAATATGTTTTCCTTCTTTCGCCTTTGTCATATTTCAGCTAACGTCCCTCGTATTCACAAACCCGAGAACCTTAAGGGAGCGGGCGACCGGCCGCTTCACGGAGAGTCGGACCATAATCTGCTGATCCCTGTCAACTCGCTGCCCTTGAAAGCCATTTCATAAATATCCGGTTTCGTCGTTCGTTTCCAGAACGCGAAGCCGTAACGCCGATCGTAATAATGCATCATAGCCGTCATAATATTCCCGTGCGTTCCGATCACGATATGTTTGCCGGCGTAATCCGCCAGTAGCTGCTCGATGACCGGAATCGCCCGCCTCTGGGCTTCCCTCGTCGTCTCGCCGCCTTCCAGGGCATAGTCCACATCGTCGAACGATTTCTCGATCGCGGCCACCAGCGTCTCCCAGGAGGCTTTCCGGTCCAGCCCTTTAATCGGCCGTTCCCGCAGCGCATCATATGTAACGATCGGAAGATTTTTCAGCCGGGCCAGCGGTTCGACCGTCTGGACCGCTCTCGCATAGCTGCTGGACGCAATATAATGGACGTCGACGCCGCGCAGCGCCTCGGCCACCCGAGCAGCATCCTTGTGCCCTTGTTCCGACAAGCCTCTGCTTTTCTCCTCGCCGAAGACGAACGGCGATTCGGCATGCCGAACCATATAAAGTCGCGTCTCCATACCCGTCTCAGCCTCCTTCGGACGGCAGCGCTCAGCTCAGTCAACCGGCACAAGCCGAGCGGCTACCGGTACAAGCCAAGCGACGTCCCCCATTTTACCCGGATGTCCGGTTTGGTCCCGATTTCAAGCGGTTGCACGTCATGACCTTCGTCGAAAATGAGCACGAGCCCTTCATATCCGCCGTCTCTGACAATCGCCAGCTCCCGGATATTTTCGAGATGAAGATCGACCATTATTCCATCCAAAACATAAATGGCCACCCGCCCCCATCCGATGCCCGGCTCGACCGAAAAATCGATCCTGCATCGGTTCCGCGCAAGCGAAAAGGAGATGCAGTCGTAATACCAGGGCACCTCGGGATCCGAACGTGCGGCATCGCATTCGAACACATATTCAATCTCATACAGCTCCGGAATTTTCATTGGCGGTCGCCTTCTCTTTGCGAAATACGCTGTTGCTATCCTATCAGTATACCAATATTTGGGGTATATGGATAGAAGGATGGGGTAAAAAAATCCGCCTCCCGCCGCAGCGGAAAACGGATGCGCGGCTTGCGCCGCTACTTGTCGAGTCCATGGTCCTTCCAGGCCTGCAAAGTGTCAACCGGTTTGCCGTTCGCGCCGAACGCCTCGACGAAAGCTTTATTGCTGGCATCGTGAAACTGCTTCATCACCAGCACCTCGTAACCATTTCGACAAATTCTTCCGGCTTCCAACCGCTGTGATGCGTCTGCCGCGTTCCCCGTGCAGCCCGAAATGATCGACGCCCTTCTGCGGGAAGAAGCCTCTCGGGGTAAACACAAGGACGCAGTTGCGGGCTATGTTTTCGAGCAGCACGCCCGTACCGCTGCCGATGTCGAGCTTAAGTTACGGTGTTATAGAGTATACCGTACAAGCCGTACGCGTTCTCCCGCAGCATTCTCCGATCTCCATCCCTCCCGGAAAGCGGCTGTCGTCACAGCCGGAACCGTTCGATATGATCCCGCAGCCCTTCCTGCATCAGCACCTTTTTCTGCTCCGGTCCGAGCAGGTCGAAATGCGGATAGTCATCCCGCATATGGATGTAACGCGGGTTCAGCCCATTCTTCCGGCACCAGTCGGCCAGCTTGCCGACATCCGCACATCCGACCTTGGTGACCGTCCTGATACCGGGAAAACGCGGATCGACCCAATAATGGGTAAGGAACGCTATTTCCCCGCGCGCCGCCTGTTCCTTCCACTTTTTCAATTCCTGACGGGAAATGCCGAAGGCCACAGCCCCTCACTCTCCTTGCCCGCCGGTAACGATCGTTTTGACCCGCCCGACCCGTCCGTCTGTCAGCTTCACCTTGATCCCGTGAGGATGAAATGCCGAGTTGGTCAGCAGCTCTTGCACCACGCCCCGGGTCAATTTCCCTGTCCGCTGATCCTTCTTCAAGACGATATCGACCGTAAGTCCCGGCCGAATCGACGCCCGTCGCGTTCCGTCCATGCCGCATCCTTCCTTCTGTCCATCGTCTATGCTCTCCGGACCAGCATACCATATCGGCGAGGAAGATGCATGCCGCTTCCGGCAAAATGATCGTTTCCCCGCCAGCCCGGCCCGATCTTCCGCTTGCGCTTCGGAACGGGACCAAAGCGGCCGGATGCGTTCACCGCATGCAACTGATATACTGGACGAAGGACCGAACGTTATGATGGAAGCAAAGGAGTGTCTGCACCATGAACGACATCCGGCTGCCGGCCGGCTATATCGAACAGATGCGGCGAATGCTCGGAGAGAGCGAGGCGGAGCGCTTTTTCGCCAGTTACGGCGAGCCCCGGACTTACGGCCTGCGGCTTAATCCGCTCAAGATCGGACCGCACGACACCGGGCTGTTTGCCGTCCTGCAGGAGCAATTCGGGCTCGAGCCCGTCCCCTGGTGCAAGGACGGCTACTATTACCGCGAGTCTTCACGCCCCGGCACCCACCCTTGGCATGCAGCCGGCTTATACTATATCCAGGAGCCGTCGGCGATGTCGGCGGCCGAGCTGCTGGATGCCCGGCCCGGTGAAACGATTCTCGACCTGGCCGCCGCCCCGGGCGGCAAGACGACGCAGATCGCGGGGCGGATGCAGGGACAAGGGCTGCTTGTCGCCAACGAGATTCATCCGGCCCGCGCCAAAATATTAAGCGAAAATATTGAGCGCATGGGCATCCGCAATGCGGTCGTCGTCAGCGCATCCCCGGACCGGCTCGCAGCGCGCTTCCCCGCCTTTTTCGACCGGATTATGCTGGACGCGCCGTGCTCCGGCGAAGGCATGTTCCGCAAGGACCCCGATGCGGTCCGGGAGTGGTCCGAATCGCAGGTCGCCTTCTGCGCCGAACGCCAGAGCGGCATACTCGACGACGCGGCCGTCATGCTGCGGCCCGGCGGAACGCTCGTCTATTCGACCTGCACGTTCAACCGCGCCGAGAACGAAGATACGATCGAGGCTTTCCTGACGCGGCACCCGTCGTTCACGCTCGAGCGAACCGAACGGATCTGGCCGCATCGGGCGCGCGGCGAAGGCCATTTCGTCGCCGTGCTGCGCCGCGCGGCGGACGGCGGGGAAGACGCCGCGGTCGCCACGGCTCCGCGGCGCCCTTCCGGCCGCGCCGGCGCATCCGGCC
>NZ_JBCNFP010000188.1:0-16307 GCF_050481165.1 Paenibacillus cisolokensis | reverse complement strand
TACGTTCATCATAGCTAGATCTTAGATCCCTAATGGAAACTTAACGAACCTTTTAATCGAATAGGTGGGCTGGATTAACGCTACCGACCGCACGCCTCTTTGCGCACCTGCAAGGCCCTATCCGCTCGCGCGGCCACACACGCGCGGCCATTGCGCACCTGCAGGGCCCTATCCGCTCGCGCGGCCACACACGCGCGGCCCCAGCCGCCCAGGCGCCCGCGCGGCCCCAGCCGCGCGGCTGCGCGTGCACAAGAAAGAGAGGGCCGCTTTCGGGCGGCCCTCTCTTTCATGCTTGTTATAGCCATCGAATCGTCCAAGGTGATCGGCGCGGCCGGTCCGGTCGCCTTCTACGTTATTTGCTTGCACGCCATTCGTCGAGCTGCTTTTGCACCTCTGCGATGATTTTGTCCAGACCTTGCGCTTTCAGTTTCTCGATCGCTTTCGGAAGCATTTCGGCCGGGTCGACGGAGCCCGTGTTCAACGCCGGACCGAACTCGTCGACCGCGTTTTTCACGTTGGCCAGCTCGGTCATGACGTTCGTCGGGTCGAATTGGAAGCCGAGCAGCGGAGCGTTCTTCGCCGAGTTGTTGAACGCTTCGTATTGTTCCCATTTGTCGGCCGGATCATCTTTCAGCTTGTAAAGCAGGAACATGTTGCCGAGCGTAAACGACGCCATCGAATAGCCGGAATCCGGAATCGGCTCGTACGTATCTTCGGACAGCTTGTTGTAGTGCACCCCTTCGATACCGTAGTTGAGCAGGTTGCGCAAGTACGGATCGGTATTGAGCAAGTTGAGGAACTGCATCGCTTGCTTCGGATATTTCGTATTGGCCGAAATCGCCTGCATGGAGCCGGTTACCGACCAGTTGAACACGATCGGCTCGTGAATCGGCGTGGACGCGATCGGATACTGCATCTCGTTTGTCCACAGAATATCCGCGAACGGCACCGTATGCTGCTTGTCGACAAGCCATTTGCCGGTTTTCAAATGCTCGTCGCCTTGTTTCGTCGCGACGTCAGGCGGCAGGTAGCCCGCAAGATAATATTTGCGCATCGTCTCGAACGTTTGCTTCGCTTCCGGCGTATCCCATACGTTGACCACTTTGTAATCGGTCGTATCCAGCTTCACGCCGACCGGAATGCCTTCGAGCACGAAGTCATACGGCAGGAACGGACCGATGTTCGACGGAATCGGATAAATGTCCGGTTCGCCTTCCTTCACTTTTTTCAGCATCGGCTCCAGACTTTCGAGCGTCGTCGCTTCGGAGATGTTCAGATTGTATTTGTCGGCCAGCTCTTTATTGAAGCGCCATACCGCTTGCGCCGGCAGCTCCTTGTTGGTCGGAATCGCATAGTTGTGGCCGTTCACCTTGGAGCCTTCCAGAAACGCCGGGTTCAGCACCTCCTTGATGCCTTGACCGTATTGGTCCAGAAGCTCGTCCAGCTCAAGGAAATATCCTTTTCTTGCGTTTTCCACGTAAGGGAATGCCCAGGAAGAGGTGAAGGCGATGTCGAACGGCTCGCCCGATGCGGCGATCACTTGCATTTTTTGCGTGTAGTCGCCCCAGTCGATCAGCTTGATCTCGATCGTCGTATTGATTTTTTCTTTCAAATATTTGTTGGCTTCGTCCACGACTTTATCCAGATCCCGCTGAGGCCCGCCGATCGTATACCAGATCAGGTGAGCGGTTTCCTCTGCGCCTTCGTTCGCTCCGTTCTCCGCGGACGCGTTGTCTCCGCCGGAGCCTTCGTTCCCCTTGCCGTTCCCGCCGCATGCGGACAGCACGACAACCGTGAGCAGCAGCATGGCCAAGGCGAGCAGCAAGCTTTTTCTCTTCATGTTTGTTTTCCTCCCTTTTCTATAACCAATTATATTAAAACGCGGAATCCGTCGGGATTCTACGCTTTAATCGCTGGAAAAATCGCTGGCAGCATCCGCTGACCGGCTTTTACTCCTTCACGGCGCCGATCGTCAGCCCTTGCACGAAATAACGCTGGAAGAACGGATACGCGAATACGATCGGCAAGGTGGCCAGCACGACCATCGCCATCCGCGTCGTTTCCGCCGGCAGCGATCTGGCGATCGACGCCCGCTCCGTCGTGTTCGCGACCGTCGAATTTTGCAAAATGAACTGAATGTTCGTCTCGATCTTCATCAGGAGCGACTGCAGCGGCAGCAAATTCGGATTGTCGATATAGAGCAGCGCGTGAAACCAGTCGTTCCAGTAACCGAGCGCGCTGAACAGCCCGATCGTCGCCAGGCCCGGCAGCGATATGGGCAGCACCAGGTGAAAAAATACCCGGAATTCGCCGGCTCCGTCGATTTTGCCCGATTCGATGATCGCATCGGGCACCATCGTCCGGAAGAACGTCCGCATAATCAGCACCGAGAAGGCGCTTACGCTCATCGGCAGGATGAGCGCCCAGAGCGTATCCTTCAAATGCAGCACTTGCGTCGCGACGATATACGAGGGAACGAGACCGCCGCCGAACAGCATCGTGAAAAACGCGATAAAGGAGAAAAACCCTCTGAAGCGGAAATAATTCCGTGAAATCGCATAAGCGTATAGCGCCACGATGGCGACGGAAAGAATCGTTCCGACAACGGTCACAAAAAAGGTCACGCCATAGGAGCGAAGCAGCTGATCGCCGGTTTTGAAAACATAGGCGTACGCGTCCAGCGACCATTTTTCGGGAAAAATGCTGTACCCGTTCTTTGCCAGCGTCGTCTCGTCCGTTAGCGAAATGACGATGACGAACAGAAACGGATATACGCAGCTGAAGGAGAACAGGCCGATCGCCAGATGGGCCAGCATGTTCCAGAACGGCGGCAGCTGATGAATGTTCCGCAGCTTTTTCCGCCGGCCCGGTCTTCCCCCGTCATGCTGCAGCACCGCGCTGTTGTTCATTTTGGGAAATCCTCCTTTCGGTTCAGAACAACGCCTGTTCCTTGTTGATTTTCCGGACGATGAAGTTCGTGGTGATCACGAGCACAAAGCCGACCACGGCTTGATAGAGACCGGCCGCCGTACTCATGCCGATATCTCCCGTCACCTTCAGTCCGCGGTATACGAATGTATCGATGACGTTCGTTACCGGATACAGCGCTCCCGTATCGCGCGGCACCTGGTAGAACAGCCCGAAGTCCGCCCGGAATATGCCCCCGATCGCCAGGATGAACATAATGATGATGACCGGCATAATCATCGGCACCGTAATTCGGCAAATTTGCTGCCATTTGTTGGCCCCGTCGATCATCGCCGCCTCGTAATACGACTTGTCGATACCGACAATCGCAGCCAGATAGATGACGCTGCCGTAACCGACGCTTTTCCACAAATAGACGATGACGAGAATAAAAGGCCAATACTTCGTTTCCGAATACCAGTACACCGGATCGGCGCCGAAATAGCGGAGCAGCTGATTCAGCACCCCTTTGTCGACACTCAAAAAGCTGAACACGAAATAGCTCACGATAACCCAGGACAGAAAATGCGGCAAAAACATCCCCGTCTGATATATTTTCGCCAGCTTCTTGTTCGCGATCTCATGAATGAGAATGGCGACAAACACGGACAAGGCGGTCCCGAGCACGATAAAGACGGCGTTGTACAGCACGGTGTTCCGGACGATAATGTAGGCGTCCTCCGTCTTGAACAAATACTCGAAGTTTTTGAATCCGACCCACTCGCTTTGGATTATGCTGGCCAGAAAACCGTCGCGGCTAAACCTGTAGTTTTTGAAGGCGAGAATGACTCCCGGCATCGGCAAATAACAGAAAAGCAAAAACCAGACGGCCCCCGGCAGCACCATGATGAGCAGCGCCATGTTCCGGTTAACCGTTCTCAGCCAGCGCATCAAGCTCCCCAATGTTGTCCCCCCCTTGCCTGATTTAAAGGTTGCATGAAATAATGTACTCCACTGCAAACGTTGCCAAAAGTGAAAAAATCAAAAGTAAGATGGACAAATCAAAAAAACCGCTTTGGGGCTTCCGCCAAACGCCGCGATTTGTGATACAGTTATACATGAGGGAAAACACCGGTACCTCAGCTTTGAAAGCGCATACGAAAACGTCGCCGAAAGCGCGATAAAGGGTGCACAACAACATGACCGTCATCGCTGATTTCTATAAAAGGCACTTCAGACAAAAGCTGTTCAACAAAATATTGCTCACTTATTCCGTGATCACGATTCTGTCCCTCGCGACATTATCCGGATTCGTCTATACGTATTTGGCCGACGGCCAAGTAAACAAGGAGCTGGAGCTGAACAAACAAATATTGGCCGATATCGGCAATTATTTGGACGCCCGCTACGCGATCTCGCAAAACATTACCCAGCAAATTTACCGGAACGAATCGTCGCTCTTGTCCGGCGAGGTGCTGTCGTTTCTGCAAAACGACTTTTCGCAATACTTGTACAAGCGGCTGCAGCAATATATCGATACCGGCGTCCGGCCGCTCGATATCGGGTCCTACCTGCGTCTTCAACTGGCCAACAATCCCGGCATCCGCACCATCTCGCTTTACAGCACAAGCAAAAAGTTCCTTTATGTTTTGAGCCGGGATACGCAGTATTACTACCAGACCGGCGCCGAGCTGCAAGAGGCGCTGAACGAGCATATCATCACGAAGAAGAGCATCACGACGATCAGCAACATTACCGACCTGACGACGCGCAAAATCGTCGGCCATCTGATCATCGATTACGATTCGGACGGCATTTATCAGTCGTTCCAGAGCAAGCGCGCCGAAATGAAAGGCTACGTCGTCGTATTGACGCCCGAAGGCGACGTCGTATTCGATTCCTCGAACCGATATTACGGGCAAAAGTATCCGTATTTCGCCTCCGTTCAATCCGCTTCTCCGACGCAGCGTTTCGAGGAAGAAGCTTATTTGAACGTGCACACGGCCAACCGGTTCGGCTTCTATATCGCCGGCATCGTGCCGAAATCGGAAATCGCCGGACAGCTGAAAGGATTGAAGAACGCGCTGTTCCTCGTCACGATCGCCTGCATCATGACGGCGGTAGCGCTTACCTATTTCACGATCGTCACGTTCTCCCGAAGAACGAACGTCATTGTGCAGGCGATGAAGAAGCTGCAGGACGGCGACTTGTCCGTGCGGCTGCCGCTTGAGAAAGAAGACGAGCTGTACCAGATCTCCAGGCGGTTCAATCAAATGTGCGAAGATTTGACGCAATATATCGACCGCGTCTACAAATCCGAAATCAGGCAGAAGCAGGCCGAGCTCGTCGCGTTCCAGGCGCAGATCAAGCCTCATTTCATGTACAACACGCTCGAGGCGATCCGCATGCGGGCGCTGTCCAAAAAAGCCGACGACGTCGGCGAAATGATCTATTTGCTGGCAACGTTGTTCCGGTATTCCGTCAGGAAGGACACGATCGTCACGCTGGCGGACGAGCTCGAATACTGCAGCTTGTATCTCGATCTGTTCCGCATCCGGTATATGAACAATTTCACGTACGAGATCGATATCGAGCCGGAGTGGATGAATGTTCCGGTTCTCAAGCTTTCGCTGCAGCCGCTCGTCGAAAACTATGTCGTGCACGGCCTGGTCATGTCCCGGACCGACAACCGTCTGCGGATTGAGGCCGAGCCGGAAGGCGACCTGCTCAAGATTACCGTCCGCGACAACGGAAACGGCATCGAGCCGGAGAAGCTGGAAGAGCTGCGGCGCAGACTGCGCGAGCCTTCGCCGCACGCTTCCGATTCGATCGGCCTGACCAATGTCCACGAGCGGATCAAAATATGCTTCGGCAGCGCGTACGGGCTGCAAATCGACGGAGCGCACCGGCAGGGTGCTGCCATCACCATGACCATACCTGCAAGTCCAAGGGGGCATTCAAGTGCGTAGACTGTTTATTGTCGATGACGAACCGTTTATACTTGAAGGATTGTCAACCGTAATCGACTGGGAGGAATTCGGCATTACGCTCTCCGGCAAAGCGGCAAGCGGCCCGGAAGCTTTCGAGGCGCTGCGCCATACGGGGGCGGACATCCTGATGACGGACATTATGATGCCCGAGATGAGCGGCCTGGAATTGATCGGGAAGCTGAAGCCGCTGTTTCCGGATATGAAATACATCGTCCTGAGCGGTTACAACGAATTCGAATATGTAAAAGAAGGAATGCGTCTCGGCATCGAAAATTATTTGCTCAAGCCGGTCAACATCAAGGAATTGACGGAGACGGTCGCAAGCACGGTGCAGAAGCTCGAGAACGCCGACCGGCAGGCGTTCGTCCGCCAGAGCGAGCTCGACATTTTGCGGGACAACGTCATGAACCGCTGGGTGACCGGCAAGATTGACCCTACGGAGCTGAAAACGCGGCTGCAGCTGCTGGACATTCCGGCAGACAACCCGTTCTACGCGGTGGCCACGATCAAGCTCGTGGCAGGCGGCGACGGCGGCTCCCCCGAAGGGGACACCGGGAGCGCCGCCGGACTGCGGGAGCCGGAGGACGGCAATGAAGCGTACCGGGTCAGCCGGGCGCTGGCCGACGGCGCAGCGGGGAACGTCTGCTGCTTCCGCGATCTGGACGGCGACGTCATCCTGATCTTCACCGGCCCCGCGCCCGAAGCCGGACAGGCGGAAGCGCTGGCGCTGCTTGACCGAATCCGGCAGCAATTGCGGAAGCCGGGCATTCAGGCGCTCATTACGCTCGGAAGCGCGGAATCCGGATATTTGGGCGTTTCGCAAAGCTACGACCATGCGAAACGGCTGCAGGAATATTTTCTGACGAATGCGGGAGACGACATTATCCGCTACGACCGCATGGCCGCCGCCGACGCCAAGGCCGGCTCCGCAGCCGTCGATCTGCTCGAATACGAGCAGCTGCTGCTTGCCAAGGACAAACGGGCGGTGTACGCCTACATCGACAAGCTGTTCGCGGATTTGCAATCGATGGAAACGGTTTCTCCCGCTCATATTCACAACTGCGCCGTTGATCTGATTCTGTGCACGAAGCAGGTCGTACGGGACAACAAGCTGAACCACGAGCTGGCGACGAGCGGCTACAAGCAGCTGTTCACCGCGCTGTTCAAAGCGCATACGATCGGCCAATTGGTGGCGCATGTCAAATTTATCGTCGGTTCCGCGATCGACTACCTGTCGGTCGAGGATGACGAGTTCAGTCCGGTCGTCAAGCAGGTGCTCCGCCACATCGAGACGCGGTATGCGGAGGAGCTGTCGCTGAAGACGCTCGCCCAGTCTTTGAACATCCACCCGTTCTATCTCGGCCAGCTGTTTCAGAAGGAGACGGGAAAGAGCTTCTCCGATTACGTCAATTCGTTCCGGATCAAGAAAGCGCAGAAGCTGCTGAAGACCACCGCGATGAAGACAAGCGACATTTCCCGTCATATCGGCTATTTGGAACCCGGATACTTCTATAAGCAGTTCAAGAAATATACCGGCGTTTCGCCGACGGAGTACCGGAGCGGACGGTCCTAAAGCGGCGGCTGTCCGCGAGGTGGAGCGGCCCCGAAAAGAATCATCGCCCTATCCGTTCGTTGGATAGGGCGATGGCCGTTTATTGTCCGTATGTGCCTTTTATGAATTGATATGTTTTGTCATACACTTCGCGCGCCGCGGGATCGGCGGACTCCGCCGCCTTCTTCAGCGTCTTGACCTGCTGATAGAACGCAGTGAACGAGTTCATATAGCCGTGCTCCACGCCTTTGTCGAGATAAGCGTAATATTTGTTTCGAGCCGCCAGATCGGTAAGCACCGCATCCGACAGCTCCATCTCCACGCCCAAGCCGTTGTCATAGGCGGCTTGCGCGATCGTATCGAGCCGGTCGACCGTCGTATTGTGGAACGAGTAGTTCGGCTGCATCAGCGCCGTGTCGAATCCGTTCGCCTTCCAGTCGTCCCAGCCGCGGGCGAAATAATACGGAATCCACTGCAGCTTGGCGCCTTTCTTATGCACGTAGTCCGCCACCCACTGCAGCAGCCGGTCCTCGTTGACCGTCGTCTGTCTCGACAAAAACTCGTTGTACCAATAGAAGCCGACGAGCTCCATATTTTGATAGCCGGCTTCGTTCCAGCGCTTGTACACTTCGTCGACATACCATTTGACGACCTTCTTGCGGCTCTGGAGTGCCGCTTCCTCGCCGACTTCCTGCACGTTCATGTTTTCGCTGATGCCGTCGCCGTCCACATCGCCGAAGTCGCTCTGGTCGGTGCGCGGGTACGGAATCGAAATGACGACTTTCGCCTTATATTTCCGGTTCTTCAGATCGGCTTTCGCTTCTTGGACCGCTTCTTCCAAAGCGCCCAGCTCGTATTGATCCCGGAACAAGCGGCCAAGCGTCAACTCCCAGTCCTCCTTGTCCGTCGGCAGCGCGCTCGCGCCGTAATTGGCCCCGTTCAGCAGCGGGCCGTACTGCAGAAACAGGAAACCGTCGAACATAAAATCTTTCCGGTTCATATTTTCGTCCACATAGGCGACGTACGGCTTCAAATCTTCCTTCGTGAACGAAATCCAGTCGGCCGGCTCATACTGCCATTCGCCGGTATACAGCAGCACCTGGCTGTTGATGCCGCCCGCCTGCTTGGAACCTTTCTTCGGATAGCCGGCTTGCTTCGGCCCCGCAGGGGACGGATGCGGTTTTTTGCCGGACAGGTCCGGCGTTCCGAGCACCTCGATTTCGTCGAGGAACACCCAGGACTGCACCGGGAATTCCACTTTGACATAGCGGGCTTGCTTGTGGATGCCGCTGATGCCGATTTTCTGGGTTGCCGGACCTTTCAGCGTCGTCGGCAATGCGCTGCGGCCGTCCTTCAGCTTCTCCCACTTCCTGCCGTCCAGCGAGACGGAGAAATGTACCTTCAGCGGGAAGAAGATGCCGTTCGGGTTGTCTTGCAGGAAGTTGACGTAGATGTCTTCCACGGTGGCCGGATTTTCCAGATCGATCGTCACGATCCGGCTTCCTTGCCATATCCGCCCGACATAAGCCGGGTTCGAGAACGTCGTTCCCCCGTATTCGCCGTCGGTCAATTGCCGCCCGGTATCGTCCGGATGCGCGGATTCCGTCTTGCCGAACAAGCTGTCGAGCTGATATGGCGTTTCGAGCGTATAGCTTTTTCCGAGAGACAAATTGACAAGCTCCGGTTCCGGCGCGGACTTCGCCTGGACGGGCCCGATCGTGCCGGCCGAACCGATCAGCGCGGCAGCGAGAAGACTGAGCAGTGTTCTTTTCAACATCAAGGTCATCTCCTTATCAAGATTGGATCATCGATAAGTCCTTCCTTATTTCCTGCTTGCCTTGCCGTCTTACGCATCGTAGCGAAGCAGCACGCCCAATGATTGTTTTGCATCCCGCTGCAGCGCCTTATAAGCTTCCGGGACTTCGCGAATCGAAAATTCGTCCGTGATCAGCCGGCCAATGTCGAGCCGACCCGTTTCCAACTGCCGGACGAACTCCGCCATATTCCGGCCTTCCGTCCACCGGACATACGATTTCGGATAATCGATGCCCTGATCCTCGTACTGCGCGTCGTACCGTCCGGGGCCCGCCGCCCGCGCAATGATGAAATCGGCTTCTTTCTGAAAGAACAGCTCGCGCGGGAAGGCGATCGGCACGTTGCCGACGAGCGCGTACTTGCCCCGGAATGCCAGCTTCTCCATCGTCGACTCGATTATTTTCGAATTCGAAGAATGAGCGACAAGCGAGATGGCGTCAAAACCGTGCCCTTCCGTAAATTGTCCGATCCGCTCGTCCAATTGCCCGTCGTCGGCCGGATAAGCTTCCATCCCGCAAGCCCGGGCCAGTTCGACTCTCGCCGGATTCATGTCGGTGGCGAACACACGATAGTTCGCCTGATGGCACAGTTGGCCGATCAGTTGGCCCAGAAGCCCCAGACCGACAACCCATACGGTTTCCCCGAACTGCAGCGACATCCGTCTTACGCTATGAATGGCGACCGAGCCGAGACCGACGAAAGCCGCTTCGCGCAGCCGCGCTTCCGACGACAGCTTCGCGCAAAGCTGCCTCGGAACCGAAAGCTGTTCGGCATGAAAGACATAAGGCGCGCCGTAGCACGCGACGAAATCTCCGGGGGCCAGATCCGTCACGCCGGAGCCGACCTCCGTAACGATGCCCGAGGCGCTGTACCCTAATTTGAACCCGTCCGGGACATCCGCATGCTGAATGATGTTCAATTCCGTCCCGGGGCTGATCGAAGAATATTTCACCTTGACCAGCACCCGGTACGGATTGTCGCTGAGCACCGGCTTCTCCGCTTCCTCCAGCACGGCAGCGCGCCGTTTGACGACGATTTGCTTCATGCGATCGGCTCCCCTTTATTGTTGAATTCCAATACCGGCTCTTCGTCCAGCGCCATGCAGGCGATGATGCCGGCGAAGCCGGATGCTTTGCGGAAGGTCGTCGTAACTAGCGCACGGTCCGGCTCGCTATGCTTAATATTCGGCCGGAACCGCAAGACGCCGCGCTCCCGCAAATCGGTCTCGACCTCGCGGAAACGGTTCAGCCCGATCTCCCGCACCTGTTCGGAAGCCGTGCTGCGCGCCAGGGACATGTACAGCTCCCAGCCGTTGCTCCAGTCCCTCGTCCACCAGGGCGCCTCCGTCTCTTCGGACGGCGGCTGCCGGATTGCTTCGACCATCGTGGCCACGGCCTGTTCGGACACTTGACGCCAGCGCGCCAGCAGCTCTTCCGGCAGCAAACGGAGCGCGGTATGGGCGAAGGCGACGATCGTCGCCTGATAGAGCACGCTGTTGCCCATCACGACCGAGCCGTCCCAGTTTTCGATATAAGGCCACCAGCCCGGCTCGTTCTGGCCGAACCGGTCCGCCAGATGGCCGAAAATCGCCACGACCTGCTCCAGATAGACCGGGTTGCCGGTCAGCTCGTATGCTCTCCCGAACGTATGGGCCGCGTACATATCCCCGTTCAGCACGTCGAAGTTTTCGCCGGGTCTCTTCAGCACGACGCCCGGCCGCTCCGGCACCGTTTGCGTCAGCAAGTAATCGGCGGCGCGAATCAGGCTCTCCTTCGCCGCTTCACTATTCGTCGCCTGATGGATATGGTACAGACTGTTCGCGACGGCGCCGATCTCGGCGATATCGACGACAGGCGGTTCGCCCGCCTTCGCATAATACGGCTGCGTAAAGCCGCCGCTCGGCAGCTGCCTGTTCCATATGTCCTCCGCAAGCCGCCGGGCGATGTCGAAGCCGTCTCCGCCGTTCAGCTTGCCGTCGAGCGTGTAAAAACAGGCGGCCAGCCCGGTCGTGCAGCAGCTCGCCCGATCGCCCAGTTCGTCGTCCAGCATATAGAGCCCGCCCGATGCCGGGTCCGTTCGGAGCAAGCCGTCAAAGTAAGGCTTCAATTCCTTCACAATATCGGAAACGAACGATTGCACCTCATTTCACCTCCTTTCCGGGTATTTTTCAGGCGCATACCAAGCGTTTTCCAGGCGTTTTCCAGGAATTTTCCAGGCGCTTACCAGACGGTCGCACGCCATTTTCCGTCACTTGGACCCCGTCAGCGTAATGCCTTGAATGAAGACGCGCTGCACGAAGAAATACAAAATGATGATCGGGATCGTAAACAGCGCCGCAGCCGCCATCAGCATGCCCCACTCGACTTTATATTCGCCAATGAACGCTTTCAGTCCGACCGAGAGCGTCCATTTGGACGGATCGTTCAAGTAGATAAGCGGCTGCTGGTAATCTTTCCACGAAAAGAGAAAGACGAGCAGCCCCACAGTAAACAGCGCCGGCTTGGACAGCGGCAGCATCATTTGCCAATAAATCCGGAACTCCGATGCGCCGTCGATCTTCGCCGATTCGGTAATTTCATAGGGAATGCCCATGAAGAACTGGCGGAGCAGAAAAATATAATAGGCGGCGCCGAAAAATGCGGGCAGCACGAGCGGCCAAATCGTGTTGACCAGATTCAGCTTGTTGTACAGCACATACAGCGGTACCATCGTCGATTGCGCAGGCAGCATAATCGTACCCATCATGATCATGAACAGGATGCCGCGCCCTTTGAACGGAATACGCGCGAACCCGTAAGCGACCAGCGGCGAAGCGATCAGCTCCCCGAGCACGCACAGCACGCAGATCAGCAGCGTATTCATCGTATATTGGAAAAACGGTATTGCGTTGACGGCGTTGGAATAGTTCGACCAGTACAGCTCTTCCGGCCACCATACGAACGGTATGGCAAAAATGTCGTCCATCGACTTGACCGAAGTCAGCATCAGGTAGGCGAACGGGCCGAGAAAACAGACGCCCGCCAGCATCAGGATGAAATGTTTGCCGATCGAACGCAGCATCTTCCTCGCCGTCTTCTTCCTGCGGGAACGGGCAAGCCGCAGCTCTTCGGCCGCCAAAGACCGGGCTTCCATTATTTCTCACCTCCGTAGTACACCCACCGGGCCGATGTTTTGAAAATGACAAGCGCGCAGAGCATCACGACGACGAACAGGATCCAGGCCATGGCCGACGCGTAGCCCATATTCAGGAAAGAGAATGCTTGCTGATAGAGATAGATGGAGTAGAACAGCAGCGAATTTTCCGGTCCGCCGGTCGACTGGGAAGCTTCGGCGAAGACCATCCCTTCCGTAAAATATTGAAACGACGCGATCAGCATCATGATCAGCTGGAACAGCGTCATCGGGGAAATCGCCGGCAGCGTGATGCTCCAGAATTGCCGCCATTTGCTGGCGCCGTCGATCTCGGCCGCTTCGTAGTACATTTTCGGCACTTCCTGCAGGGCGGCCAAATACATAACGGTGACGGTGCCCGTTCCCCAGAACCCCATCAACACGATGGACGGCTTGGTCCAGTCCGGATCGACCAGCCAGTTCGGCCCGACAATGCCTACGTATTCCAGCAGCATATTCACAAGTCCGTATTGCGAGTTGAGCAGCCACATCCACAGCAGCGAACCGGCTACCGCCGGCACGAGCGTCGGCAAAAAATAAATGGTGCGGTAAATGCTCTGTCCCTTCACTTTCGCATTGAGCAGCAGCGCCATCAACAGGGCGTAGGCCAGATGAGGCACGACCCCGAAAACGGTAATATAGAGCGTGTTGTACAAGGACAAATAAAATTTCTCGTCCCGAAACAGCGCCTTGTAATTGTCGAGCCCTACCCATTTCGGCGGCGAAAACAGATTGTATTCCGTCATGCTGTAATAAAAAGAAGCGAGAATGGGATACAATTGAAAAATGAGAAATCCGATAATCCACGGGCCGGTAAACAATAAACCGGTCAGCAATATTTTCCGTTCTCTTCTGCGTATGCCGGCCGCATTATCATGTTGACCTGCCATCCCTCCGCCTCCTTTCCCGGTGATTGAGAAGTGGGCCGAGCAAGTCGGCCCACATCGCTTCTTTATTTATCTGCGAGCGGCTGAATTTTCTTCGCTACGTTGTCCATCGCTTCCTGCGGCGTGATCGTGCCTTTCAAGGCTTTCTCGGTCTCTTCGGTCAGCGCCTGCAAATATTCATTGATATACGAGCTGTTCGGGAACCCGTTCAGATTTTCGTTTTTCGCCCTTTCATAGAAGCTGTGCATCGTTTTGTTTTCATCCGTGTACAGCCGCTGATCGTCCAGCGCCGACTTGACCGTCGGAATGACATGCGCCTCCAGCGAGAATTCAACTTGAACGTCCTGGGTCATCAAATATTTGATAAATTCCCAGGCCTCGGCCGGATGTTTGGCCTTCTGGGGAATTAACACCGCACGCGGGCTGACCATACCGGAACCTTTCAGCTCCGGCTTGGCTTCCGGATAAGGGAACGGAGCGACGCCGATCGGACCGTCTTCCGCCCGCTCCGGCATAAAGTTGTACTCCCAGCCGATCATCATCGCCAGCTGCCCCGTCAGGAGCGGGTCCTGAGGCGTACCGCGCTTGCCCATGCCGGATTTGAACTTGTCGATCTGATCTTTGCCGAATTCTTCATAGAAGGAACGCTGATAGGCGATCGATTCGACGTTCGCCGGCGCGTTCGGCGTAACTTTCCCCGTGCTCTCGTCGTACCAGGAGCCGCCGAAAATAATCGGCCAGAATACGTTGTCGATCCACGGATAGTCAGGGATAAAGCCGATTTTCGTAATGTTGCCTTTATCGTCTTTTTTCGTCAACTGCTTGGCGTATTCGAACAGCTGCTCCAGCGTTTCCGGAGGCGCCGTAATGCCCGCTTCCTCGAAAGCCGCCTTGTTGTACATCAGCGAGTTGGCCATACTCATCGTGAACGGCATCGCGTAAAATTTGCCGTCGATCATCATCCGTTCGGCCGCGGCGGGAATAATCGCGCCGGTATCGAAGCCGTCTTTGGCGATGCTGTCGCTCAAGTCCAGCACGGCGCCGGCCGTCGCCCAAGGCCCGATGTTGTTCCAGTAGGTCAGCAGCACATCGGGCGCCGCGCCGCCGGAGATGGCGGTCAATTGCTTCGTCGGATCCTGGTTGCCCAAAATGTTGACCTTGATGCTGTCCTGGCTGTTGTTGAAGTTCTCGACGACTTTGTTAATCGGTCCGGCGTCAGCGTCCGTATAGGTATGCCAGAACGAAATCTCCACTTTTTCTTTCGGCGGCTCGTTCGAGCCTTCATTCGCATTTGTGTTTGTGTTTTCATTCGTGTTTTCGGACGTTCCGCCGTCGTTTCCGGAATCGGCGCCGCCTCCGCATCCCGCCATAATCAGCGAAAATATCATGACAAATAACAGCAGCACATACGATTTTTTTCTCATGGACATTTGGCCCTCCCTTGTTTGATCGAGCGTGACAAAGCAACGATTGGTTCCGTTTGATCCGTACTTGAAGCGAGCCTCACCTCCCTGCGGCGTTCACTGTAAGCGGTTAAAACGAATGGAGAGCATACTTGAACGAACAGATTTCAAGAAAACGGATGAAACAATCATCTTTTTTATTTAATTTTATTGGATATTTTTTTCTATTGATTGTAAAAAAAAAGAAAGGCTGTTTAAACGCGAAATTTCTCTATCTTGTCCATCGAAATCGTGCAGCCGATGCCGGCGCCTTGCGGCAGCTCCACATCGCCTTCCGTGATGACCGGTCCCGCTTCCACCGGATCGTCCGCCAGGAAGATCGGACCGTTCAGGTCGACCGGCCGCTTGATGCCGAGATACCGGAACAGGTGGGCGCTCGCCGTAAGCCCGAGCGTCGACTCCGTCAATCCACCGCCCAGCAGCTCGAAACCCGCCTCGCGCGCAATTTCTCCGCACAGCTTCGCGCCGCTCAAGCCTCCCATTTTGGTCAGCTTCACGACGATCGTATCGCAAGCCTCCAAGCGGATCGCCTGCATGACGTCTCCGGGCGTCCAGACGCTCTCGTCAAGCGCGATCGGAATCGTCGTCTTCTTTCTCAGCTCCGCATGCCCGTGCAGATTGTTCGCCGGAAGCGGTTGCTCGAACACGTCCACGCCGATGCGTTCCATCTGCTTGGCGAGGGCAACCGCTTGCGGCAAATT
This sequence comes from Paenibacillus cisolokensis, assembly GCF_050481165.1. Classification (NCBI taxonomy): domain Bacteria; kingdom Bacillati; phylum Bacillota; class Bacilli; order Caryophanales; family Paenibacillaceae; genus Paenibacillus; species Paenibacillus cisolokensis. Next base: position 821 of record NZ_JBCNFP010000188.1, on the reverse strand, counting down.
GTAGGCCTGATTGGCATCGACGCGGAAGAACAGGTCGGGAGCGGCAGCCTTGACTGCTTCCAGAATGGCGATATCCTGCTGCGGGTCCAGTCCGATCTTCACATCAACTCCTTCGTACCCGTTCTCCTTGGCATAAGCCGCTTTGGCCGCGGCCTCTTCGGGGCTTGCCGTGCTGATCAGATAGGACAGCTTGATCCCTGCTGCCGGCGAACCGTGCCACATCTGCGCGAGCGGCATACCGAAGGCGTTGCCGATCAAATCGTGCAGTGCCGTGTCGATCGCCGCTTTCGCGATCGGTTGTCCGCTCCCGAGCCCGGCTCTTATCTCTCTGTTCATCGCCGCATGGATCGATCGGATATCGGTTGCCTCCATCCCGAGCAGAAGCGGGCGCAAGTAGTCCGATATGGTGCTGGAGACGGTTTCAAGCGTTTCATAGCTCCATCGATGACTCGGCCTTGCTTCGCCCCAGCCGATAGCGCCATTATCCGCCGTAATCCGAACGTAGACGTGGGGAGCTCCGCCGCTCGCATCGCCTACTCTTCCGTTCGAGATCGTAAAATGCTGTTTCATCGGAAGCTTGAGCGGAAACAGTTCAACGTCAGTAATTCTCACAACTTCACCTGCCTACTTTTCTAGAGGGTCAACCTTTACACTTGCTATTGTACTAGATTCATTGGAATAAATCTTTATATAGACTATTTAAAGACAATCTGACATCGATTAATACGCTTACATTTCGAAATCAGCTTTACGGCTGCGATGTCAACCGAATTTTTATTGTACAAAATGTCAGTTATTATTACATTATCCTGAATTTCGAA
>NZ_JBCNFP010000187.1:0-1182 GCF_050481165.1 Paenibacillus cisolokensis | reverse complement strand
AACTTTTCACTGTCCAGTATATTAACTATCGGTTAAAAATGAATTATTTTTATTGAGTTAATGTGATATTTAAAGGTGGTTGTGATGAGCTCAAATTTACCCGGAAAAACCAGTTCGACATTAGAACGCGCACTGTTTATCTTGGAATGCCTTTCTAAAAAAAAGGGAGGCGGGGGAATCAGTGAATTATCCGAAACCACTCAACTCCCGAAAAGCACCATTCACCGTATTTTAGAAACCTTGCAAACCTACGGATTTGTCACACAAGACCCGGATTCCGACAAGTATTTTATCGGGTTAAAAGCCATAGAAATCGGTATGTCAGGTTTGCATAATATCGACCTGGTCGAAGCAGCACAGCCGCACATGCATGATCTGGCAGCAAATACCGGACAAACGTCTTTTTTGGCGGTATTTGACCAAGGTGAAGTGATCTATATTTACAAAGTGGAAGGAACCTCGTCCTTCATCATGAATGCGAAATTGGGGACGAGAAATCCCGCGCATTGCACGGGACTAGGCAAAGCGATAATGGCTTATTTCTCTCTTGAAACGGTTGATCAGATCATTAGTGAAAAAGGATTGCAACGCTACACGCCGACCACGATCACAGATCACCAGGAATTCCTCCAAGAGTTAAGCCGGATCAGGCAAAGAGGGGTTGCGATCAATCGGGAAGAACTGGACGAGGGGTTAAGTTCGATCGCCGCTCCAATTTTCAATTACACCGGTAGAGTCATTGCATCGGTCAGTGTAGCCGGCCCTACAGAAAAAATATTTGAACAACAGGAAGAAATTGAGGAACAAATCCGTGAAAAATCCCACCTCATCTCCAAGCGATTAGGATTTGTCCCGTCAATGCGAGCCATTTACACGATATAAGTAAAATACAACCATTCGCTTTGGGGCGTTAAAAAACTCCCGCTTGCTGAAAGCAAGCGGGAGTTTTGACATAGGAACCAGATCAAATGTCCGATTATGCTACCAATAGCACATCAGGAATAATTGATATACATCGTTTTCTTCTGCAAATAACCTTCCAGACCATGCTTGCCATCCTCGCCACCTAGCCCGCTTAATTTAAAGCCGTTATGAAAAGCATGCACGGATTCCCCATGCGGACGGTTCACATAGATTTCGCCAAAATCCAGCTCGTCAATGACGGACATGACTTTTTTCAAA
>NZ_JBCNFP010000186.1:0-2993 GCF_050481165.1 Paenibacillus cisolokensis | reverse complement strand
TCCACATTCCGATTTCATGATGAAATGTACTTGAACGAACGGCCGAGGTCCGCAAGAAAAAAAGAATGGAGGAGACCGGCAAAATCATGTTAAAGACCGAACAAACCGATTTTTTCGACGTCGTCCGAAATCGTCATTCCGTGAGACATTACGATGCCTCGTATCAAATGAGCGAGCAGCAAATTACCGAGCTGCTGGAGATTGCCGGCAGCGCGCCGTCCTCATGGAACTTGCAGCACTGGAAGTTCCTCACTATTACCGATCGAGCGGCGAAGGAGAAGCTGCTGCCCATCGCTTACGGGCAAAAGCAAATCGTCGAGTCTTCCGTCGTCGCCGTGCTGGGTGATCTGGAGGCAAACCGTAACGCGGAAGCCGTGTACGGACCGGCGGTCGAAGCCGGATTGATGCCCGAAGAAGTAAAGGCGAATCTGATCGGCCAGATCGAGGCCGCTTACGCCAACGTTCCGCACGTCCCCCGCGACGAGGCGATCCGCAACGCTTCGCTGGCCGCGATGCAGCTTATGCTGGCGGCGAAGGCGAAAGGACTCGATTCGTGCCCGATAGGCGGATTCGATGCCGGCCGGTTCGTGGAGGCGTTCGGCGTGCCGGAGCGTTACATTCCGGTAGTTTTGATTACCATCGGCAAAGCGGCCGTTCCCGCTCGTCCGTCCACCCGTTTCCCGGTGGAACAGACGATCGTCTGGAACGGGTTCTGATAACAGACGCCGACACCGACACGGCCTGCGGCAAACGCAGCCGTATGCGCAGCGGCATAGGCATAATAGCGAAGAGCATACACCTACAAAACAATCGAAGGCCGCTTCGCGGACAACCGCGAGCGGCCTTCTGCTTCGTTGCAATGATTCGATGCCGTCTTTCATCGTTATAAACGATCCAATGATCCCTCATTCGTCATTACAACGATTCGATGATCCCTCTTGCCATCCATACGCCGGCCGCGCCCGCCTGGGCAAGACCGCGCGTAATGCCCGCGCCGTCGCCGCCGCAGTACAGCCCACGGATCTCCGTCTCCAGCCGTTCGGTAAGCTTGGGCCGCGCGGAATAAAATTTGGCTTCCACGCCGTAAAATAACGTATGCTCGGAAGCGATTCCCGGCGTGACGTGATCGAGCGCCTCGATCATCTCGATAAGGCTCTTCATCGTATTGTACGGCAGGACAAGCCCGAGATCGCCCGGTACGGCCTCCTTCAGCGTCGGCTCCAGGAAACCTTCCCGAATGCGGCCTTCCGTCGAACGGCGTCCGCGCAAAATATCGCCGTACTTCTGAACGATGATGCCGCCGTTCGACAGATCGTTCGCCCGTTTGCAAATTTCTCGCGCATACTCGTTCGGCTTGTCGAACGGCTCGGTGAACTTGTGCGACACAAGCAGCGCAAAATTCGTGTTGTTCGAGCCGAGTTCCGGATCCTTGAACGAATGGCCGTTCGCCGCCATGACGCCGGTATGGTTCTCCACGACGACATGACCCGAAGGGTTGCTGCAAAAAGTGCGCACCCGCGTGCCGACCGACGTATTGAACACAAACTTGCCTTCATACAAATGTTCGTTGATTTCCCGCATCACGATATCGGACGTTTCCACGCGGACGCCGACGTCCACCTGATTATTGAACATTTTGAGCCGGCGCTTCTTCAGTATGCCGCTCAGCCAGCCCGAGCCGTCGCGCCCCGGCGCAATGATGACCCTTTTGGCCTCGTGCGTCTCGCCGTTTTTGAGCACAATGCCGCGAATACGGTGGACGCCGTCCTCTTTCTCCGTGACGATATCCTCCACTTCGGTTTTGAACGCCATATCGATGCGCGGCTGCAAATATTCGTAGATCGATTTCAGAATCTCCAGGTTTTGCTCCGTTCCCAAGTGGCGCACCTGCGCGCGCAGCAGCTTCAAACCGGCCGCATAGGCCCGCTGCTCGATGCTGCGGACCGTCTCTGTCGTCGGATCGGTGATGACTGTCGTCGCGCCATGCTTCAAATTGAGCTCATCCACATATCGGGTCAGTTCCATAACCTTCGACGGGGCCAAATAATCCGTCAGCCAGCCGCCGAACTCGGTCGTAATATTGAACTTGCCGTCGCTGTATGCGCCTGCCCCGCCGAACCCCGCCGTAATCGAGCATGCCGGAACGCAGCCCGCGAATTCCTTGCGTCCGCTGGCCGGCGGACAAAGCTTGATTTTCTCCTCCAGAATCGGGCAGCGGCGGCGGTAAATATCGTGTCCTTTGTCGACCAGCAGCACCTTCAAATGAGGCGCTTTCAGCGTGAACTCGTAACAGGCGAATATCCCTGCAGGACCCGCCCCCACGACGATGACGTCATATTTGCTCATGGTATCTCCCCCCAAACACAAAAAATCCCGGCTATGAAATAGGATACACGAATCCTCCTATTCGTAGCCCGGGATTTACGGTCCCTTGTAGAAACCCTCAAACCGTATTATTGAGGATATACGAACCACAGCTTTGCATATGAAACGTTTAGGTCAACAGTTGCTATTGTAACGAATATTCACGAATAAGTCAATATATTCTATGCCTAATGTTCGTGTTTGAGCGGATAAAACAAATGCAATCATGATAAAAACAGTTTATTTTTGAAATAATCCGAACATTTCGCGCGAAACGCTGAACACGATTGTTTCAAGTCGGTTTGCCTATCCTTGCAAGGTGTCCAAATTTAGGAGGTTAGTCCGTGACGGTCCATTGCGGCGGCAATTGCGTCCGGACAAATTTCTCAAGGTTTCGAGGCTAATCAAGAGGTTCACCGCGGCCAAGGACCAATCCGATTCGGGGGCGGGGCTAAAAACGGAAACCGCCATGAAACGGAAGTCGCATGGCGGTTATGGTCGGGATTATGAATCGAGCGTATACGTGTACGTTTTTTCCTTGTTCGAGAAAAATTCGGTGTGCTTGAAGGTCAGCTTGCCGCCGTCGCGCGACACGAACCGCAGGCCGTCGCCGTGATAGTTCGCATCCA
>NZ_JBCNFP010000185.1:0-1198 GCF_050481165.1 Paenibacillus cisolokensis | reverse complement strand
CGTAAATTGCAAGAATAAATGCAACAACTCACGATAAACCATAATTTGTAAGATTAGGCGATTGATTTGACCTCTTCATGGTACACATCATTTGGTGAGCGATAGCCCAGTATCTTTCTGGGGAGCGTGTTACACCAGTTCTCCACATAGTCAATGATCGATTCATCTATGTCGTCAATGGACTTACCCTTAGGGATGAATCTTCGAATGAGTCCGTTGTGGCGTTCGTTTGTTCCTCTTTCGCTTGATGTGTAAGGATGAGTGTAATACACTTTTTGGTCGGTATCTAGCGCTTGACTCAATTCACTGAATTCAGAACCGTTGTCAGCCGTGATCGTCTTAAAGACTTTAGAGAATGAAGAGCCATAGGATTGCTTGAGTGCCTGGAGAGCTTGCTTCACGCATTCTGCTGTCTTTTGATCGATCTTAAGAATGTGCTCGTTACGCGTCTTGCGCTCTGTTAGGGTGAGAAGGGCAGCTCCCTTCGCCCGAGAACCCAGTACGGTATCGATTTCCCAGTGCCCGAATTCCTCACGCTCATCGATATGCGCTGGGCGCTGCTCAATGCTTGTTCCGAGAACCTTCTTATGTTGTCGTATGCGTTTCTTCTTCGTGTTTCGTGACACTTTCAAGGGGAGGTCTATATTCTTCACGGAAAGTAACCCCAGATCGATATAATGATACAGTGTTTTCGTGCAAACCCTGGCATTCTCGAACTGCTTCTGAGCCTTCACATAGCCGCATATGGCGTCTGGCGACCAATGATCCTTCAGTATCTTCTCCACAGCGAATTGGATGAATTCAGAGGCCTCTGCGAGCTTGTATTTCGCGCCACAGCGAGAACGATTCTTCTCATAGACGGCTTGTCCAGTGTCAGGGAAATAGACTGTATGCTCTGTTAGATCCGATCTCCTCTGTGTGACGCTGCCACGTTTAAGCTCCCGTGAAATCGTTGACTTGTGGCAACCAATTTCATCAGCAATAGTCTGTAACGGTTTACCTTGCTTGTGCAGGGCTTGAATTTGACCCCGATCAAACGCTGTGAGGTGTGTAAAGGTTCGTTTCTCTGTGTTATGATGGGAATGAGCCATTGGTAATGCCTCCTGTTATGGATTGGTTTGCTAGACCTAATCCTTACATCGGTATTACCGTGGCTTTTTTTGGTATTTACTTGTTGCATTTAATTTTACAATGAACC
>NZ_JBCNFP010000184.1:0-1513 GCF_050481165.1 Paenibacillus cisolokensis | reverse complement strand
GATCAAGTCCAAATTATTGTGTAAATTCCCTCGGTTCGGAGTTGTCGAGCCGGGGCTTGACATGGAGCCTCTGCGGGCATGATGACTGGCGATTGGGCGATATGCCCTAACGTTTTAATCGCCAGGCAAAACAGCCTATCATGCCCGCCACTCCATGTAAAGCCCCTTAACCGATACGTGTAACCTTGGATGTGGCCTTGGTCGCTTGAGATTCGCGCCATTCCAAGTACTCGGTCATGTCGAGATATTTCTTGCCGCTGGCCCACTTTTCATCGAGTTCCATCAGCAATGCACCGATTAGCCGAATGACGGATTCGCGGTTTGGGAAAATACGAATCACGCGTTCCCGCCGACGAACTTCTTCATTCAAACGTTCAACGCTGTTGGTTGTACGCAATCGCTTGCGATACTTCTCGGGTAACGCCAGCACTGCTGTAACGTCGTCAAATCCCGCTTCCAACACAGCCATCGCTTTGGGCGCTTTGTCTTCGTAGTCGGCTATCGTTTGCTGCAGAAAGAGACGTGACATCTTCGCATCCGGTGCATCCAGGATGGCGCGTACCCGACCATGGATCTCCTCTTTCAGCGCTTTCGGCGTCGCATCCAGCACATTTCGGATGAAATGCGTTTGACACCGCTGCCACGTTACGCCTTGAAAATGCTGCCGAACAGCGCGAACCAAGCCGCCATGGTCGTCGGATACGATCAGATCTACTCCACGCAAGCCACGGCTTTTGAGCCAGCCAAAGAACTCGCTCCAGCTCGCTTCGGACTCGGTATCGCCCAGCATAAGGCCAATCACTTCCCGGTAACCGTCCGTGTTGACGCCCATACCGATCATGATACCACGCGAGCGTACGCGGCCGTCTTCACGAACTTTGAGGTAAAGAGCGTCCACCAACACGAATGGAAAGCGGCTATCGGAGAGCGGGCGATTATTCCACGCCGTCACGACCGGATCCAGACGTTTGCACAGATCCGAGACGGTCGACTTGGAAAAGTCCGTACCGCATAATTCTTCGGTAATTTGAGCGACTTTTCGGGTAGACACCCCACTCACGACCATCTCCATGAGGGCCAGTACTAACGCCTGTTCACTGCGCTGATACCGGGCAAACAACTCCGTAGAGAATTTGCCGCCACGGATGCGAGGTACCCGTAGGGTGATTGTCCCTACTCGTGTCGTTAGTTGATGGGGATAGGATCCGTTACGATATCCTTGTCGTTCTTCGGTTCTTTCGTAATGTTCTGCTCCTATTTGTTCCGTCACCTGTGCTTGAAGAATCTGGTTTAATACCGATTCGAGCAGCTTAGCTACCCCTGTGTCCTGAGAATTTCCCAAAAATAGTTGCTGCAAAAGTTGTGAATCTACGGTAATCTGGTATTGAGCCATTTCAAATTCTCCTCTCTGTGAATGTTGTCTAGTCAACTCCATTCTAACCGAGGACATTTGAATATGGCTCCTAGTACTTTTTAGGAGATATTCATTTTACACAATTATACGGACTCAACT
>NZ_JBCNFP010000183.1:0-10602 GCF_050481165.1 Paenibacillus cisolokensis | reverse complement strand
GCTTTCGAAATTTAGGATTATTTTCAATAAACTGGGCTGGATGAATACGTTTCTGCCGATCGCTATACCGAAGTTTTTCGCTACGGAAGGTTTTTTTGTCTTCCTGACCGTTCAATTTATTCGCTCTTTGCCTCGTGAACTTGATCAAGCTGCAACTGTAGACGGCTGTGGCCCGATCCGTATATATACGCGCGTCATCCTGCCCTTAATCGTGCCGGCAATCGTGACAACGGCGATTTTCACTTTTATTTGGACATGGAACGATTTCTTCAGTCATCTTCTTTATCTCAGCAGTGTCGATAAGTTTACCGTAACGCTGGCGCTGGGCATGTTCATTGACGCCATGGGCGAGTCTGCTATAGGCTCGTTGTTTGCCATGTCTTTCCTTTCCTTGATTCCCGTATTTCTCATGTTTCTTTTCTTCCAGCGATACATCGTAGAAGGGATTGCTTCGACAGGAATTAAGTAAAAACGAAACGATGCGAAGCAGGATTGGTCCGCTTCCGCGAAAGCTGTCCATATCGGCCGTCGGCCAGCGAATGCAGAACGGTGCCGCACGATTCCTATGTGAAAGGAGGAGTGCGGCATGGCATGTTCTGAACACGCAGGACGCGGCTTTTTCCTTTTTTAGACATTTGTAAAAAATAAATTGACCATTATTTTTGACAAGTGTAGAATATAAAAAAGACAATTGTCAAAAAAGGAGACGGATACATGAAGAAGTTGCCTGATGCGGAATTTGAAATTATGCGGGTGGTCTGGGCGAACGAACCGCCTATTACGACCGCGATGGTGATGGAGCAGCTCGGAAGCGAGCGCAAATGGAAAGCGCCCACGGTCATTTCGCTTATGCTGCGTTTGGTGAAACGAGGCTTTTTGCGGACGGAGAAGGAAGGGAAAGAACGTACGTACTTTCCGCTGGTCAGCAAAGAAGACTACCTGGCTTGGGAAACGGAGCATTTTATGAAGCAGTATCATGAAAATTCGTTTTTGAGCTTCGTCAATACGCTGTACAACGGCAAGCAGCCGAGCGAAAAAGAACTGGACGATTTGCTGAAATGGGTCAAGGAACGGAGGGAGTAACGACAAAATGGAATTCGAAAGTGATTAATCCGAAAAAAGTGTCCGAAGATATGATCCCGCAAATTTTGAACTGGATTGATTGGAACTATTCGACAGAAGCTGCTATTTTGCGCGCATGGGGTACGCCGGATATGTATACGGGCGAAGGAATGAACCGCCGGTACAAGCCGGAGTACAAAAAGGTCGAAGAATATAAATTGCTCGGCAAACAAGATCCTACGGGCGACGGATGGTATTATGGAATTCAGGGCCAGGATAACACGATGACGAACCCGGAAGTATACGGCCTTGCCATGGCGGATGAAATGGGTTATGTATACAGTCCGTCCGTCGTGTATCCGTTCAGCGAAAGCAACTACGATCAGGCGACGATCGTCAATACGGCTTGGCAGCAACATAACCTGGGAAAAATGACGCTGTACGCAGAGCTGCCGGTTGACGATGCGACGCTGCAAGCGAAAGCCGAATACGAAGCGGTGACGAACGAATTGAATCACAATCTTATTGCGCCGCAAAATGATACGTTGGATAATCTTATTGTAAAGGCCATTACCGGTCCGGTAGACAAGTTTGAAAGCAACTATAAACAGTACACGGATATTTTGTCGAGCCCCGCTATCGCAAGCGGCATTGCCAAACAAGCGGAAGCTTGGATGAAGTATCACAAGCTGCGGGCTAATTTCTTGAAGAAAACTGAATTAAATTCACATCGTAAGGAGCCGAGCGCCGAATGAGAACGATCGCATGCCTATACGGACCGCAGCCCCGGCATCTGGAGACGATCCGCAGCGCTGCGCCGGGCTTCGATATTGTAACCGGAGACGAGTCGGAGCTGCGCGCCCGTCTGGAGGACGCCGAAATCGTGGTCGGCTGGAACGGGTGGGCGGAGGAAATTTGCCTTAGGCCGCAGTCGAAGCTGCGATGGGTGCAGGCATGGGGAGCGGGCGTAGAGCACATGCCGCTCGACGCCTTCGAACGGCGCAATATTATGCTGACGAACGCCAGCGGCGTGCACGCGTATCCGATTTCCGAAACCGTGTTCGGGATGATGCTGTCGTTTGCCCGCAAGCTTCATGCGGCGGCGCGAAACCAGGCGGACAAGCGGTGGGCATGGCTCGGGGAATTGGAAGAGATACACGGGAAGACGCTCGGACTTGTCGGCGTAGGCGCGATCGGGGAAGAGATCGCCCGGCTGGCGCGCGCGTTTCGGATGCAGGTGCTCGGCGTCCGCCGCTCGGGCGCGCCTTCCCCGCATGTCGATCGCATGTATGACCATCATGGATTGAACGAGGTGCTGGCCGAAAGCGACTTTGTCGTCGTCACGCTGCCGCTGACGAAGGATACGCGCCGCCTTATCGATGCGTCCCGGTTTAAGCACATGAAGCCCGGCGCGTATTTTATCAATATCGGCCGCGGGCTCACCGTCGATACGGAAGCCTTGATCGAGGCGCTGCGCAGCGGTGCGATCGCCGGAGCGGGACTGGACGTATTCGAGCAGGAGCCTTTGCCCGAATCGAGCCCGTTGTGGGCGATGGAGAACGTCATCATTACCCCGCACAATTCCGGCAGCTCCGTGTATTACGACGACCGCGCCGCCGAAATATTCGTGGCGAATTTGCGGGACTACGTGCAGGGCAAAGAGCCCGGACGGAACCGGGTCGATTTGCGAAACCAATATTGAGGGCGGGCGCCCAGACCTGGAGGCCGTCCGCTGCCGGAAGAGCGGCGGACGGCCTTGCGGCTTTTGCATACCGCCCGATAAAGACGCCGAAGAAGCCTTCAACCCGCGTACGGATGGCGGGTTTGAAGGCTTCTTCGATAAACCGGTCAAGATGCGCTTCTTACCATTCCCAAGGCATCTTCACGGGATAGCCGATTTTCTCGTGGCGAAGCAGCAGACGGGAGCGTTCCGGCAGTTTGTCATACTCTTCCTGCGGAATTTGAATCGTATAGCCGTTGCCGTACCAGTCGCGGTTGTAGATCAGCGCGATGTTCGTTCTGCGGTAATTCGAACGGTTCGGCGTGCCGCGGTGCCACATGCGGATATCGCGAATGACGATGGAGCCTGCGGACATGTATACTTTCTCGGAAAGCATATGTTCCGCCGCTCTTACGATATGCATATGGGGATTGATCGTGCCGTCCAGCGTATCCTGCGTCGCGCGGTCGGGATGCAAGTGCGTGCCGCCCGGCCAAACTTCCAGCGGTCCGTTCTCTTCCGTCGTATCCACGAGCGGAATATTCATCACGAGACTGAAGGGCGGCAGGGCAACCGAGAAATCCGGGAACAGCGGGTTAATGTCGCAATGAACGGCCTGATAGTCCGAGCCCGGCATCGGCGTGTCGGATGCGAAGTAAGACAGCTTGCAGTATTCGCCCAGCAGACCGTCGATGACGGACATCGCGATCGGATGCTCGATAATGGACGGGTCGTTGAAAGGCGCTTGGAACGGCAGATGCATTTGCGCCCGGTTCGTGCCGGTATTGTAGCCTTTTCGTTTGATATATTCGTCGAACAGCGGATCGAAAGCGGCGCGAAGCTCGGCCATTTGCTCATCGCTGTACACTTTGTCGAACACGATATAGCCGTTCGCTTTTACCTGCTCGATGGCGATTGCGAGCTTTTCCGGTTCGAGCCGGCCGTTTTTGATTTCTTCGGGAGTCAATGTCATTTTCATTGTTGGTTCTACCTCCGTTGCCCGTAATGGGCTAGTATATTAGGATTGCGATTCTTCGGAATAAACTACCGGGAAATAATGGTTATCAAACCGTTGTCCCTCTTTCGGACGGGGACCGAGCAGCCGAATGTTGTCCACGTTATGGCCGCGGTTCTTGTAAGCCGTGCCGTGCGGCATCAGATGCGCGACGATGGACAGCCGCGGATGTTCGGAATAGTTCTGTCCCGAGCCATGAATCGTCAACGCATGGTGGAAGCTGACTTGACCTGCCTTCAGCAATATCGGAACTTCCTTCCATTCCTTTCCGGATTGTTCGGCTATTCTGGCTTTGACCGCTTCCAAATCCCGGTTGAAGAAAGCGTCGCTGCCTTCGAGAAGTCCCCATTTATGGGAGCCGGGAACGACGCACATGCAGCCGTTCGTCAGATCCGTATCCTGAAGGGCGATCCAAGCCGTTATCAGATTGTCGGTGTTGGTGCACTGCCAGTAAATATAATCCTGGTGCCAGCCGACATTGCCCGGAGACAGGGCATCTTTCTTGCCCGTACCGGTGCCCGGCTTGTAAATGACCTGATCGTACCACAGACGCGCTTCGGTGCTGTCCATCAGAGCGGCGGCAATCCGTCCAATCACGGGATTCGTAACGGTTTTCCGGACCACGTCGTTGATCCACCAGGAGTTGTCGATTTTCCGAAGCATATTCGGATTATTGGTGGGACGCCATTCTTCGAGCGGATAACCGTCGCCGTCGTAATCGAACGACCAGATGCGATCGTGAGCTTTGCGCATTTCCTCGATTTCTTGTTCATCGAACAGGACCGGGCTGACCCAATAGCCGTTTTTCTTGTAAAATTCTTTATCTTCCCGGGTGACAAGGCCGACCGTATCTTTCATGTCTCACATCCCTCCTCTATTAGTAGTTGCTGCTGTGAAACTATGTCTGTAGTATAGTTCATAATCGACCGGCCGTATTGTACAGTCGATTCGCAATTTGTAAAATTGTAAGAAAAAAGTGGGGGACATCATGAGAGAGCACCATCCCAATCCGGCTTCGCATCTGAAAGAGCTCATCGAATTGTTCGATCGGGAATGGCACCGGTTTTCCTTTCCTTCCTTCGGCTTCTGGCGAAACAGGGGGTGGAACGGAGCGGGGTCCGGGTTCGAACTGAATTTTTATACGCGGGGAGAGAATACGGTCATTCAGGACAAGCGAACGATGTCCTTCAGACAGGGCGATCTCATCTTCGTGTCGGATAACGTGCGCCACAGCTTCTGCAGGGACGGTTCGTTCGACTTGTATTATTTGATGTTTCAATTCGACCGCCCGGACTTGAATGCGCGAATGCGCCATTTATTCGACCAGTTGGACATCGGATCGACTCCCGTCTCGATGCCGGGGCTGCAAGCCGACTTTCGCAACCTGATAACCGAGCTTCGTATGGGCCGCAAAATGTCGGTTATGGCCAAGCATTATTTTCTTCATATCTTCGTGAAGATCTACATGGACCAGATGCAGAGAAGCGGGCATCGCAACAGGCACGAACAAATTGTAAGGCAAGTTATCGAAGACATTCAGGAGGAGCTGGACACCGGCGGGAAAATATTGCTGCCTGCGGTGGCTGCCCGTTATTCGCTCAACGAGCGGTACTTGAACCAAATTTTCAAATCGGTAACGGGAATGACGCTCGGGAAGTATATCCTGTCCGTCCGGATCGAGGGAGCGAAGCGCCTTCTGGAAACGACATCGCTGCCGATCACGGAAATCGCGGTCGTCAGCGGCTTCTACGACGGCGCTCATTTCATCAAAGCGTTCAAGGCGAGCGAGGCGATGACGCCGCAGGAGTACCGCAAACAACACGCCTATTTGCACATCCGGCCGGATTGATCGGCGTTGGCGGGAAAAAGCCCTTTCGTCTTCCCACTGGGAAGGGAAAGGGCCGAACCGTTTGATCCCGCTAGGCGACAACTACCTCGAGTCCCATTTGCCGGAGTTTGACAAGGTCCTCCTCGGCTGCGCCGGAGTCCGTAATGATGATGTCGATGTCTTGAGGAGCGACGAACGAAGCGATAGAGGAACGTCCGATTTTGGTATGGTCCAGCAGAGCGACGATTTTTTGGGCGCTCGAAGCCATCGATTTTTTTAGCTCCACTTCATAGACGTTGAAATCGGTTAAGCCGTCATCGTATACGAAACCGTTGGCGGATGTATACATCGTGTCCACGTTAATCTCTTTTAAAATATGGGTACCCAGACTTCCCTCCAGCCCCGCGCTCCCCAACCGCAGAATCCCGCCGATTAAAATCACCGTAAATTGCGGATTTTCCCTCAATTCCAAGGCGGTCATAATTCCGTTCGTGAGAATGGTCAATCGTTTTTGCTGCGTGACTAAAATTCGGGCCATCTCCAGGCAAGTAGAACTGGCATCCAAAATGATGCATTGCCCCGTGCTTACCATATCGGCGGCAATTTTGCCGATCGCGCGTTTTTCCGCTTGATTGGTCTTTTCCCGTACCGAGAAGCTGGTCGTAGGCGGAAGCTCCGGTCTCGACTCGATCAAGGTGGCGCCGCCGTGAGTTCTTTGCAGCAAACCTTCCGACTCCATAGAGTTTAAATCGGCACGCAAAGTTACCTTGGACACATTCAAAATCTCGGCGAGTTCTTTTACAGTAGCCCGATTATGGCGTATCAAATAATCGAGAATCCGCTTTCGCCTTTCTTCACTGAACATTTTCATAAGCAACCTCCGAAAATATGAAATATCACCTTGCCCTTTATATTCACGCATTCTAAATCCAAGTATACTGTGTCATCTCATATAAATGAATTTATCATAAAAAAGTATAATCGTAAACTGGAAACGAAAGAATACGAAAACATTTGCCGCTGAAAGAAAGAGGTTATTGACAATATAAAATAAACTATTAAAATTAAACGTAAGAATACGAAGTTAAATTTTCCAAACCATTATTTTCGTTTTCTTGTTTTTGTTTTCGAACGGAGGGGTTGAAATGGATTATTTGTTGGAGATGAAATCCATATCCAAAAGCTTTTCAGGATTGAAAGCGCTACACAACGTGTCCCTTCGCCTTCGGCCGGGTTCGGTCCTTGCGCTGATGGGGGAGAACGGCGCGGGGAAGTCGACATTAATGAAAATTTTGTCGGGCATCCATCGGCCGGATGAAGGTGAGATTTTTATTAAAGGCAACCGGGTCACGATCGATAGTCCGCGGGATGCATTGAAGCTGGGGATCTCCATGATCCACCAGGAGCTTACGCCGATTAACGAAATGACGGTGGCCGAAAACATCTTTCTGGGACGCGAGCCGACTCGGATGGGCGTGCTATGGTATGCGGAATTGTATCGATGGACCAAAGAACTGTTCGATCAAATCGGCATTCAACTGGATCCGCAAACCAAAATGAAAGATTTGAAAGTGTCGGACGTTCAATTAGTGGAAATTTCTAAAGCGGTTTCATACGATTCCGACATCATGATCATGGACGAACCGACTTCGGCGATCACGGATCGGGAAGTGAGCCGATTGTTTCGGGTCATCCAAGACTTGAAATCGAGAGGCAAAGGAATTATCTATATTTCGCATAAAATGAACGAAATTTTCCAAATAGCCGATGACATTACGGTGCTGAGGGATGGCCAATACATCGATACGAAGCCGGCCGGTCAGACCAACAATAAAGAATTGATATCCATGATGGTCGGACGAGAATTGAAGGATATTTTCCCCGGCCAAAAATCAGCTCCGGGAGAAGTGGTGCTGGAAGTTAAGGGGTTGACCAAAGCGAAATGGTTCCATAATGTCAGCTTCCGGCTGAGAAAAGGCGAAATTTTGGGTTTCGCGGGTTTAATGGGCTCCGGCCGCACGGAAGTGATGGAAGCGCTTTTCGGCATGACACCTTACGATTCCGGCGAAATTTTGCTGGAAGGGAGACGGGTTCATTTTAAAACGCCGTCCGAAGCGATAAAAAACGGGATCGCGTTTATTACCGAGGACCGAAAGGTCGAAGGGCTAAATCTTCCGTCATCGGTTAAGCACAATATCACCATTTCATCGCTCTCAAAAGTGTCAAGCCGTGCGGGAGTTCTTCAACCGAAGCAGGAAAACAAAATAGCGGATTACTACATTGAATCGCTTCGGATCAAAACCCCGAGCCGGGATCAATGGGTTCAATATTTAAGCGGCGGTAATCAGCAGAAGGTCGTCATAGCCAAATGGCTCATGACGAACCCCCGGATCTTGATCATGGATGAACCGACCCGGGGAATCGATATCGGGGCGAAAACGGAAATTTATAAATTAATGAACGATCTCGTTCACGAAGGATATTCGATCATCATGATTTCGTCCGAATTGCCGGAAGTGATCGGCATGAGCCATCGCATCGTGGTGTTCCATAATCGCACGGTGGCGGGAGAGTTGAGTCAGGACGAGGCGACACAAGAAAAAATTATGGAGTTGGCGACGGGCCAACACCTTGCAAGGAGTGAAGAACATGTCGGCAGTACCGCCTAAAACGTTGACGGAATCGGCGAATTTGAACATCAAAAAATGGAATCCGAGACTCTTTTTCAAAGAATACGGAATCGTCATTGCGCTGGTTCTGATTATTGGTTTGTTATCCGTCATCAGCCCGGCTTTTCTCACCTTTAACAACATGATGAACGTCCTGAGGCAAGTTTCGATCAACGGACTGCTGGCTATCGGCGCAACTTTCGTCATCCTGACGAGAGGGATTGACTTGTCCGTAGGGTCCATACTTGCATTCTCAGGCGTCGTGACCGCAAGTCTCGTGCAAGGCGGCGCTTATCCCGAATGGATCGCCATTGCGGCGGGGCTGCTCGCGGGACTCGTTCTCGGATGGGTGAACGGTTTTGTTGTGGCGAAGTGGTATGTGGCTCCGTTTATCGTGACGCTCGGCATGATGAGCGCGGCTCGCGGATTGACATTCGTGTACAGCGACGGCCGTCCGATCCCCGGATTGTCGGAATCGTTTAAATGGATCGGCGGAGGCACGTTAATCGGCGTCCCGGTTCCGGTGTGGATCTTGTTAATTGTATTCGCCTTAAGTTCGTTCTTGTTGTATCGGACCCGGATCGGCCGCTACGTATACGCTGTGGGCGGCAACGAGGAGTCGGCTTTGATCTCGGGAGTCAATGTGAAAAGGGTCAAGATCATTGTCTACTCGTTAAGCGGACTGTTGGCCGGACTGGCCGGGATTATCTTAACCTCCCGCGTGACCAGCGGATTGCCGCAAGCCGGCAGCTCGTATGAGCTGGATGCCATAGCGGCCGTTGTCATCGGCGGCACGAGTCTGGCCGGGGGCAAAGGCCGGCTGTGGGGGACGATGATCGGCGTATTGCTCATCGGCGTAATCAACAACGGTCTGGATTTGCTGAATGTCTCTTCCTATTATCAGCTCATTGTGAAAGGCCTGGTTATTGTTATCGCGGTATTAATCGATTCCAAAACAACCCATAAATCTTAAAAATCCGGAAAGCGAGGAAGAAAGAATGGACTTCAAAAAACGGTTTGATTTGACAGGCAAAGTTTCTCTGGTGACGGGTGCGGCGACGGGCCTTGGCAAGTCGATGGCCGAAGCGCTTGCGTCATTCGGCTCATCGGTTGTCATCGCCGATATGAATGTCGAGCAAGCGCATCGAACTGCCGAGGAGATTGCGCGTGAGCACAACGTACAGACGCACGCGATCGCAGTGAATGTAGCCGACGAAAGTCAGGTTCGATCGATGTACGACACCATTATCGATAAATTCGGAAAGCTGAACGTGCTTGTAAACAATGCCGGGATCTGTCAAAAGATTAAAGCGATCGATCAATCGCTCGCGGATTGGCAGCGCACGATGGACGTAAACGTCAACGGCGTATTTCTCTGCGCCAAATATGCGGCACTTCACATGATGAAGAACGGCGGCGGATCGATCGTGAATATTGCTTCCATGTCCGGCTTTATCGCCAATACGGAAGCGCAATGCGCGTACAATGCCTCCAAGGCCGCTGTCGTGATGATCACCAAATGTCTGGCCTCGGAATGGGTGGAATACAACATCCGGGTCAACGCGATCGCGCCCGGTTACATGAAGACGGCTATGACGAAACCGATATTCGAAGAAGGGGGTGAACTGGCGCATGTTTTGAATTACGTTCCGATGAAGCGGCTTGGCAATCCCGAGGAGCTTGGCGGTGTCGTCGTTCTGCTTGCATCGGACGCTTCCAGCTTCACGACGGGGGCTACTTATCTGGTAGACGGCGGTTACACAATCCACTAATGAAAGAGAGAAGGATGGGAAAATGAGACAAACAGGCAGTTTGAAAGTATGGTTGATACTGGCGCTGTGCTTCATGCTTGCGCTAACGGGCTGCTCTTCCCAAGGCGGTTCGGCAAGCGAGCCGTCCGGCAACAGCGGGTCGTCCGAAGCCGGGGGCGACACCGCATCCGGAGATAAGAAGTTTAAAATCGGCGTTACGCATTACGGCTTGAAAAACGAGTTTACGGTTCTCATCAGCGACGCGCAGAAGGAGAAAGCGAAAGAGCTCGGCGTGGATATTGAGATTTTCGATGGCAACTACGATGTCAATACGCAAATCAGCCAATTCGAGAACATGATCGCGCAAGGGTTCGATGCCATTATATTCTCTCCCGTCGATGTGGACGCGATGTCCGTCGCCGTAGAGCAGGCGGTTCAGGCCGGGGTTCCGGTCTTCGGTGTCAACACCCGTGTCAACAGCGACAAGCTTACGTCCTATATCGGTTCGAACGACGTAACGGCGGGTGAATTCGAAATGAACCTAAATTTCGAAAGCC
>NZ_JBCNFP010000182.1:0-1864 GCF_050481165.1 Paenibacillus cisolokensis | reverse complement strand
CGATGACTTATAGGCTTTCATGTTCAATCACTCTTTCGATCATCGTGTTACGATATAAATTCGACAAACCCGTGATAAAGGCCTGCTTACGCGGACTTTTTCACCGGACTTCTAGAGTTTTTCCACTGTGCAGCTACGATGATTCAGCATAGCCGACAAGTCGTTCTGAAACTGGCTAAAGATTTCGCGAACCGCTGCGCCTGGCAACGTATCGCCGCCAAAGTCGCTGCCTTAGAATGACGTTTACCACAAATTAACATGGAAACCGTTTAGCCCTGTCTTATGGGGAGGGGGAAAGACTACCCTCTTTTCAGAATCGTCGCGTAATCCAACTGGGTATTTCCCTGTTTATTACAGTTGTTGCCCACTAATCCTGCTACAAACTGGCCACCATTATGGGCTTTCGAAATTCAGGATAAAATCTTAGTGTGCGAAAACAATAAAATGTATTCACCCCATATCTTAACAAGCATTATTTACATGAAATTTCCAAACGAGAATCATTTCCTCAACGCAGCCCGTTAAGAACAAATAAAGCATGGTGTCCAGTTTGTTTTGTGGATATGGTGAATACAAAATCATCTGGCCAACGCATGGGTCAAGGGACACGAACCCAATTTGCGGCAGGATTCGTCGCCCATTTTTGGCGCCTTGGTTAACCTATAAATGGGCGGCCGCATAGGATACAAAGAAAGTTCAGGTTATTGAGTATAGAGAGGAGAATGAATGTTGTACCACAAGCCATACCATCACCACCAATGGTATAATCCGGCCCATTACAGTTGGAACGGCTATAATTGGAACTACTACGGGAATCCTTACTACAATTCGAGCAGTAATCATTGGAATAACAACTGGAATCCGTACTATAAATTAAAAGATTACGGGCCGAACCCTTTTGTCATTAATATTGAAAAGGCTGCTAAGCAAAACACCACCTTCCGCACGGCTTTATGGACAGGAAGACATCTGCAGGTCACCTTGATGAGCATCAATGTCGGTGAAGATATCGGTTTAGAAATACATCCGACGCTCGATCAATTTCTGCGAATTGAAGAAGGCCAGGGTCTTGTCCAGATGGGGGCTAGCAAAGAAAAATTGAACTTTCAAGAAAAGGTCTTCGA
The DNA here is from genome assembly GCF_050481165.1 of Paenibacillus cisolokensis. Taxonomy (NCBI): domain Bacteria; kingdom Bacillati; phylum Bacillota; class Bacilli; order Caryophanales; family Paenibacillaceae; genus Paenibacillus; species Paenibacillus cisolokensis. The sequence goes on along the minus strand of NZ_JBCNFP010000182.1, from coordinate 740 downwards.
TGGCTATGCGATCGTGGTTCCCGCCGGAACATGGCATAATCTGATTAACATAGGCAACAGGCCGATTAAGCTTTACTCGATCTACGCGCCGCCTCAGCATCCTCATGGAACGGTTCATGAAACCAAAGCGGATGCCATGGCTGCCGAAGAACACCATTACTGACGATGTGTGGGTGAAAATTAAACGGAAAAAGCATAACAAAGGGGAGAGTTACCGAAATCGGCGGCTCTCCTTCGTCATGTCATGGCCGAAACTGAAACGGCTTCTCTGTGAAGAGATTGGATAGCTAGGCCCCTGCAGTCGCATTAAACGTTAGACCAGTAATGAGCTCTGACCATTGCCGTGATCGAATCAAGTATATATCGGCGGGTTGTACCGGCTGTTGGACGGGAAAGACGGCAGGAGAGATGGGCTCACAATGGAACAAGCGTTGGTTCAAATGGTAGAGCTCCTGCTTTATGGCATAGCGATTCAAAAGGAAACGAGGCAGTAGAGATGGAGGCTGTGTCGGTGACAGGGTGGCTTTAGGGCGACATTGAAACTGCAGCTGCACTCGCAAGAAGCCGTGTGGCGTGATCTTCGGACAGGGGGGCGACTCCCCCGGCCTCCACCAAGAAAGCCGACCGCATGAGGTCGGCTTTTTCGCGTGGAGCGGAGGTGAACCTGAGCTGAACGTAGGGGTTCATTTGCGTGCAGGAAGCGATTAAATCTGCATCTGAAAATAATCCTAAATTTCGAA
>NZ_JBCNFP010000181.1:0-11349 GCF_050481165.1 Paenibacillus cisolokensis | reverse complement strand
CAGTTTGTCCTGCTTGCGGACGGCCCTTTCGCTCTCGCCGGTCTACTCTGTCTTCCGCTGCCGCAGCCTCTCCAGCTCCTCTTCGATCCGGGCATGGCGCGCCGCCGCCGCATCGGGTGCCGGGCTTCCAGCATGGCCGCTTTCGGCATAACGCTTCGCTGCAAGTTCGGAGCGGCTTTCCCATTGCATAATTTTCTCTTCCATCCGCTCGAATCCGCTCAGCGCTTCGCTGCCGCAGCCGGCGTAACGGACTTGTGCGGCCGCTTTCCGCGCGCGCTCCGCCAGCTCCCCGTGCCGGGCCTGCATCGAAGCATGCGCGGCTTTCGCGGTCTCAAGCCGGCGTTCCAGCTCGGCGACGGCCGCGCGGGCGGCGTCGAGCTGCCGCGCCGTCTCGTCCGCCTTCTCCATGTAATGAAGCTTCGCTTCCAGCGCCAGTCTGGCCTCGGCTTCGCGCCCGCCCGTCACCGCTTCGACGGCGCGCTCCTCGGCCTGCGCCGTCTGCTGCCGCAGCTCTTCCAGACGGGTTTCGAGCCAACGTTCCGTTCCTTTTTGCTTTGCGATTTCCGCCTTCAGCTGCTCGATTTCCTCTGCCGCATTTTTGACGTAATAGTCCATCATCCGGACAGGGTCTTCCAGCTTGTCAAGCAGCTCGTGAGCTGCCGCTTTCGTAATGTTCAACAGCCGATTCAATACGCTGCTCATCGGCATTCATCTCCTCTCGCGATTTAAAGATAGGGATTGCCGGTATGATACAGAGGCTCCGGCGTCAACGGTTCTTTCGGCACGATCAAGCTGCAGACGATATAGAGGAACAGCACGGTGCCAAAGCTGAACAAACAGCCGACGACGGCGAATACCCGTAGAATGTTGGCGTCGACGCCGAAATACTCCGCCAGCCCTCCGCACAGGCCGGTCAGCTTTTTGTCAGTTCGGGACAGATACAGTTTGCGGCGCATGTCAAGCATCTCCTTTCGAATTCCGCGCTTATAGCTATATCGTAAAGAAACGCCGCGCGCAGCGTAACGGACTTGCGGCGGTTTCGGATTCTCGACTTTGGTCGGGCCGGACCGAGACCCGGGACGGAGCCGGCGTTTCGTCGATGCGCCGCGGCAGCGCCCATTCGCTTCATTCGCCTGCCCTCCGGAATTTGCGCGGCGAAGGCATCTACGAATATTACGGGCAGCGATGAAACATTTGTAAACGCTGACTGCCGCTGTCAGCGTTTCTCCGTTATAATGGTTGAAAAAGGTTGTGGGAGGAACGTCAAAATGCCAGGCGTCATGTTTCGGACGGATGTGGAGCGCGAAACCGGATTGTCGTGAGAGCGGTGGGTGAAGCTGCTGGAAGAGAATTGCGGTCCGGCCCCGACCTACGATCAATTGGCCGAATATTTGCAGGAGCGCGGCGTCGGCCCCGAATGGGTGCCGATCATCGCCGACATGTACGGAGAGCGGCTGGGGCGCAAGCCGGTCGGCCAGACGATGGACGTCGGTTTCAATGTCGGCATCAGGAGAACGGCGGCAATTCCGAAGGAAGAAGCGTGGCATCATCTCGTCTCGCCATCCGGCCTGAAGCTGTGGATCGGCGATGTGGAGCCGTTCCCGCTGCAGGTCGGAAGCGTATTTCAGTCCAAAGACGGCGTCTCCGGAAAACTGGGCGTCGTCAAGCCCTATGAGAAGCTGCGGATGTCGTGGCGCCGCCGGGAATGGGACAACCCTTCCACGCTTCAGATTACGCTGCTCGCGACGAAAACGGGAAAGACGACATTTGCGTTCCACCAGGAGAAGCTTGAAGATGTTTACATGCGGTATGTGATGAAGCGGCACTGGGAAAAGGTCGTCGACCGGCTGATCGAAACGGCGGTTCGCCAAATTCGATAACGGGAAGGTTGGAAGCGATCGACCGGCAAATTGATGAGGAGGCTGCCTGGAAATGACAAACGTAATCGAGCTGAATCAAGTAACATGGAGGCGCGACGACAAAACGATACTCGAGGGGATCGACTGGCAGGTGCGCCAAGGTGAGCATTGGGCCGTTCTCGGTCTTAACGGTTCGGGCAAAACGACGATGCTGAACATGATCAACGGCTATATCTGGCCGACGACCGGCACCGTATCCGTGCTGGGCCATCCGTTCGGCACCGTCGATCTGCGGGAGCTGCGCAAATCGATCGGCTGGGTCAGTTCCTCTTTGCAGGAGCGGCTGTATGGGAACGATCGGACGCAATATGTCGTGATCAGCGGCAAGCATGCGTCGATCGGGCTGTACGAGAAGCCGACCGATTACGACATCGAGAGAGCATTTCACCTGATGCGAAGGCTTGGCTGCGGACATCTGATCGATCGGCCGTACCAGACCTGTTCCCAGGGGGAGAAACAGAAGGTGCTGATCGCCCGGGCGCTGATGGCGGAGCCGAAGCTGCTCATCCTGGACGAAGCGTGCAACGGCCTCGATTTTCTGTCGCGGGAAGCGCTGCTCTCCAGCATCAGCGAGCTGGCCGAATCGCCGGATGCGCCGACGATGCTGTTTGTCACGCATCATATCGAAGAGATTATCCCCGAATTCACGCGCGTGCTGCTTCTGCGCCGCGGGGCGGTATTCGCCCAAGGGTTGTCGCGCGACGTCTTGAACAGCGACGATTTGACGGACTTTTTCGAAACGCCGGTTCACGTCAGCTGGCGAAATGGCCGGGCATGGCTGTCGCTCAAGTGACTTATTGACATTGATAATCTTTATCATTTACTATTAAAATCAGAAGGTTTCCAATAAACGGATGCAAAGGAGCTGCCTATGTTCGTTCAAATGCGCAGTATCGTCGTGGAGAAGGGGTATGCGGATCAGGTCGTCGAGCGTTTCAGCAAGGAAAGCCCGGTAGACGGTATGGAAGGGCTGATCGACCGGACCGTCATGGTGAACCGGCAAGGGAAGGAAAATGAAGAGGTGCTCGTCATGATTCGCTGGGAATCGGAAGAGGCCTGGAAAAATTGGGAGAAGAGCGACGTACACATTCAAGGACACCGGGAAAAGAGAGGCCAGCCGAAACCCGAGTATGTCATCGGCACGACCGTCAAGATGTATCATGTGAAATTTGTGAAGACGGGCAAATCCGGTCAAACCGTCTCTTGAACGCATCGGCTCGCGGACCGTTCTCCGCAGCCGTATTTTTTTTGGGGGAAAATCGTTCGTTTTGGCTAAAAAACTCTTTTCAATTGCGGCGGAATGCGTCAAACTGTATAAGGTACAATTTGTTTGATTTGGGGGATTTGTTTACATGCGGATAGGAGCTATTGAAGCAGGCGGTACCAAATTCGTATGCGGAATCGGTGACGAGAACGGAACGATTGTGGATCGGGTAAGCTTCCCGACCGAAATGCCGGAGACGACGATCGCGAATGTGATCGCCTATTTTCGGGACAAAGAGGTCGAAGCGATCGGTGTCGGCTCGTTCGGACCGATCGATCTTGATCCGGCAAGCCCGACATACGGGCATGTGACGACGACGCCGAAGCCGGGCTGGTCCGGCTATCCGTTGCTGGGAACGCTTAAGGAAGCGTTCGACGTGCCGTTCGGCTGGGATACGGACGTCAATGCCGCCGCTTTCGGCGAAGCGACGTGGGGCGCGGCGCGCGGGCTGGACAGCTGCGTCTACTATACGATCGGCACCGGCATCGGCGTCGGCGTTTATGCCGAAGGGAAGATGGTGCACGGTCTCGTTCATCCGGAAGGGGGACATGTGCTGACGCGGCGCCATCCGGACGATCGTTTCGAAGGCTTCTGCCCTTACCACGGCGATTGTCTGGAAGGAATGGCCGCGGGACCGGCGCTGGAGAAGAGATGGAACATGAAAGGAAAAGACATTCCCGCCGATCATCCGGCGTGGGCGATAGAAGCCTTCTATATCGGACAGGCCGTAGCCGGAACGATTCTGCTGCTGTCGCCGAAAAAAGTCATTTTGGGCGGCGGCGTCATGCATCAACGGCAGCTGCTGCCGCTGATCCGCGCCGAAGTGCAGAAAAATCTGAACGGCTACGTCAGCGCTGACGCCTTGCGCGACGGTATCGACTCCTATATTGTCACGCCGGGATTGGGCGACAATGCCGGCTTGTGCGGGGCGCTGGCGCTCGGTCTGGCTGCCGCACGGGAAGCGGGGAGAGCTTAGAGCTGCAAAAGGAGGTGGCGGACGGTGGGCAATGCCGGCGTTAAGGGCGTTATATTCGATATGGATAATACGCTGCTGCGGTCGCGCATCGACTTTGCGGCGATGAAACGAAGCATCTTTCGGGCGCTTGTCGAGCGCCGCGTGTTGGCCGCCGATTTGCCGCTGGACAACCATACGTCCTCCACCTTGATCGCGCTTGCGCTGGAGAAGGGGATACCCGGCGAACTGCATCGGGAGCTGCTCGCCGTTGCAGCGCGGTACGAGCTGGACGGCATGCGGGATGCCGGCCCTGAACCGGGCGCGATCGAGCTGCTGTCCGCGCTGCAATCCCGCGGTATCGCGCTGGTTGTCGTAACGAACAATTCGCAAGCCGCGGCCGAGGAAGCGCTGCTTCGCACCGGCATGGACGAATTCGTCGAAGAAGTGATCGGCCGGGAACGGATGGCCTCGCTCAAGCCTTCGCCGTCCGGTTACCGGGAAGCGCAGCGCCGGTGCGGCCGCATCCCGCGCGAACGATGGCTGTCGGTCGGCGATTCCTGGATCGACGGCATAGCTTCGCAGGATGCGGGCATTCCGTTCGTCGGTTACGGCATCGCGAAGGAAGAACTGGCTGCCAGAGGTGTTCGGCCGATCGGGACGATCCGGCATTTGCGCGAGTTGCTGCGGTACATTTGAAATTGGCGAAGGCCCGGGCATGCGATGCCGCCCGGGCCTTCGCCGCGTCCGCCGTTATTTCCCGGCGGCTCCTTTATCGTTCAGCACCTGCTCGACTTTGGCGATGTGCAGCTGCATCCGGTTCGCCGCTTCGTCGGCGTCGCGGGCGGCGATCGCTTCGTAGATCGCCTGATGTTCCCGGAGCAGCCGGTCGGCGGTCGACCGCTCGGAATAAAACCAGAGCGCCCGGGTATCGCGCATGCTGTCGTGCAGCCGCCGGGACAGCGACTGCATCAGATCGGCGATGACCGGATTGCGCGTCGCCGCGGCGATCTGCAGATGGAAGCGGACGTCGGCCTGCTCGTTGTACCGCTCGTCGTCGCGGTGTTCCGCCATGCCGGCCAGCGTCTCCTCCAGCGCGGCCAGATCGTCCTCGGTCCGATTGGCGGCGGCCAGTGCGGCGGCGCCGGTCTCCAGCACGCGCCGGACCTCCAGAATATGCCGGACCGATTCCGAACGGTCGATCCACGACTCCCGATCGATGTCGGCCGGATGCGGCGGTGCGGCCGCTTCTTCCGGCTGCTTCGCGAATGTGCCGCCGCCTTGCCGGATGTCGAGCAGCCCCATCGCCTTGAGGGCGCTCAGCGCTTCCCGGATCGTCGAACGTCCGACCTTGTAATGGGCCGACAGCTCGACGACCGACGGCAGCCGCTCGCCGGCGGCGAACCGTCCTTCGCGAATTTGCCGTTCAATATCCTGAAGCACCCATTCATAGCTTTTTAACGGGCGATTGTCCGTTGCTTTCATCGATAGTCTCCTTCCGATCGTCTTCCGCTTGTCGGCGAAAATTGGTCTTCCGCATCTTTATATTTTAGTGTATAGTATTGATCAGAAAAAGTCATCAGATGACCTGATTAATTTTAAGGGGGAGCGGACGTGCAGTCATCTGTGAAACGCGAATTGCTGGATATTTTGGGCCCTCAGGGATTTCGGGACGATCCCGAAACGCTTGTGACGCATTCTTACGACGGAACGCCGATGCTCCAATCGTTGCCGGAAGCGGTCGTCTATCCGGAGAACACACAGCAGGTATCGGACGTCATGAAGGTGCTGCACCGACACCGGATTCCGCTTGTCAGCCGCGGATCGGGGACGAATCTGTGCGGCGGCACCGTGCCGCTGCAAGGCGGCGTCGTCATGGTGATGCACCGGATGAACAAAATATTGGAAGTCGATATGGAAAATTTGACGGCAACCGTTCAACCGGGGCTTATTACGAAAACGTTTACGGAACATATCGAATCGCTCGGTCTGTTCTATCCGCCCGATCCGAGCAGCATGGCGATCTCGACGATCGGCGGCAATATCGCCGAGTGCTCCGGCGGCTTGCGCGGGTTGAAGTACGGCACGACCAAAGATTACGTCATCGGGCTTGAGGCGGTGCTCGCGAACGGCGACATTATCCGTACCGGCGGCAAGCTGATGAAGGATGTGGCCGGCTACGATTTGACGAAGCTGCTCGTCGGCTCGGAAGGAACGCTCGCGATCATTACCGAAGCGACGCTCAAGCTTGTTCCGCCGCCCAAGGCGAAGAAGACGATGGTGGCGATGTACAACGATCTGTACGATGCCGCGCGAACCGTCTCGCAAATTATCGAGAACCGGATCATTCCGGCGACGCTCGAAATTATGGACCGTTCGACGATACGCGTCGTCGACGAATTCGCCGGTCTCGGGCTGCCGCACGACATGGAAGCGATGCTGCTGATCGAGCAGGACGGGGAGCCGGAGACGGTGGAGCGTGACATTGCCCGGATCGAGGAGATTTGCCGGGCCGAGCGGGCCGATCGCGTCAATGTGGCGCAGAGCCAGGAGGAAGCGCTCAAGCTGTTGACGGCGCGCCGGAGCGCGTTCACGGCGCTGGCGCGGCTAAGGCCGACGACCATTCTGGAAGATGCGACCGTGCCGCGTTCCAAAATTGCCGACATGGTCGTCGAGATCAACCGGATCGCCCGCAAGCACAATGTGACGATCTGCACGTTCGGCCATGCCGGAGACGGCAACCTGCACCCGACCGCAACGACCGATGCCCGCGACCATGAAGAGATCAAGCGGGTCGAGGCGGCGTTCGAGGAAATTTTCGAGGCGGCGATCCGGCTCGGGGGCACGATAACCGGCGAGCACGGCGTAGGCGTCGTGAAGGCGCCGTTCCTGGAATGGAAGATCGGGCCTGCGGGCATCGCGGCCATGAAGGCGATCAAGGACAGCTTCGATCCCCATCATCTGCTCAATCCGGGGAAAGTATTCGCCAAGTCGTCCCGCAAACGGGTGGTGATCGACCGTGGTTAAGACGTTGGAACGGCAGGAAGCCGCCACGGACGGCGCACCGCGGCTGACGAAGCTCAGCCCGCTGGCGGCGTCGCTCAAGCTGAAGCTTGACGAAGACCAGCTGACGAACTGCATGCGCTGCGGCTTCTGCCTGCCCGCATGTCCGACGTTCCGCGAGACGGGCGTCGAAGCGGAATCGCCGCGCGGCCGCATTGCGCTCATGAAAGCGGCTGCCGAAGGATTGCTTGCGCCGGACGCCGCCTTCGAGCAGCAGATGTACCACTGCCTTGGCTGCCGGGCCTGCGAGCCCGCATGTCCGGCCGACGTGAAATACGGGCAGCTGATCGAGCAGGCGCGCGAAGCGATCGAGGAGCATACGACAAGCCGACGGTGGTGGGTGAAGGCGGTTCGCACCGCAGTATTCAAGGGGCTGTTTCCGAAGCAGAACCGGATGCGCATGCTCGGCGGCGCGCTCCGGCTGTACCAGCGCTCGGGGCTGGCGCGGCTCGCCCGCGGCGCCGGCGTGTTGAAGCTGCTGCCGAAGCATCTGGCCGAGATGGAGGCGATTATGCCGGAAGCGTCGGGGCGCGGCGTTGTCGAGCGGATCGGCGAGCGCCACGCGGCCAAAGGCGAGCGGATCGCCACGGTCGGGCTGTTCCGCGGCTGCATTATGGATATGCTGTTTACGGATACGAACGTCAAGACGGTCGAATTGCTGACCGAGGCCGGATTCGACGTCGTCATCCCGCCGTCGCAAAACTGCTGCGGCGCGCTTCATGCCCACAGCGGCGAAGTCGAAGACGCGAAGGCGCTCGCCCGCCGCAATATCGAGGCGTTCCGTGCCGCGGGCGTCGACTATATCGTCTCCAATGCAGGCGGCTGCGGCGCCATCCTGTCGGAATACGACCATCTGCTGCATCACGACGAATCGTGGAAGGAAGGCGGAGCGTGGTTCGCGAAGCGGGTGATCGACATTAGCGACCTGCTCGTCCGTTACGGCCGCATGCCTTCGCTTGCCCATGCCGCGTCCGCCGGCGCTGCGCCGGAAGGGGGGCCTTCGTCCGCCGGTTCCAGACCGGTTCGCATCACCTATCAGGATTCCTGCCATCTGCGCAATGTGATGCGGGCGGGTGATTCACCGAGACGGTTAATGCGGTCGATCGCGGGCGTCGAATTTGTGGAAATGCCGGAGGCGGACCGCTGCTGCGGTTCGGCGGGCATTTACAATTTGACGCAGCCGGAGATGGCCGGGCAAATTCTGGAGAAGAAGATGGCTTGTGTCGGTACGACCGGCGCCGACGTCGTGCTGACGAGCAATCCCGGCTGCCTGCTGCAGATGAAGCTCGGCGAGGCGCGGCACGGCGCCGGCCGGGAAGTGCTGCATATCGTCGACTTCGTGCACGGATGCATGAGGGCGGACGGAGCGAAAGCCCGCGAATAATCGCGGGCTTTTCGTATTAACGTTTGACGATCGGAATCCATACCTCGCACCGGTAATCTTCCGCCGCGACGTCTCCCGGAGGATAAACCTCCATCTCCGGCGTGCCGGCATGCTCGTAGCCGGTGGCCGGAAACCACTCCTGATAAATCCGGCCGAACAAGCTTTGGATCGTTTCGGGGATCGGACCGACCGCGGTGAAGATCGCCCAGGTGGAGGCGGGAATCGTTCTCGCATCGAGCCCGTCCGCAACGGATGCCTGATCCGTCCGGCTGGCGATCATATAGGTGAACTCTTCTTTGCCTGGCTGCATGTCCGTCATGACGCCGAGCAGGACGCCGTCGGCGCTGACGGCATTCAACCTGGCGATCGTGCCGTCCCGATGGCTGTCTTCCCAAAACCTCGGGATTTGCCGCGTATGCTCGTTATCCTGGCATGTGCAGTGCATCGCTTTGCCGACCACCGTAAACGCCTCTTTTTCTTCAATCCGATAATCCAATTCTCCTCCATTTTCTTCTCCATGAAGTCGAGAGCGTCTTTCATCCGCGTAAACCATTCCAACCGCATTCGCCTCTTTCTGTTTCCCATTGTATCAACGGATTGGCGGGTTATCCTGTCATTGCGTGCTTTTCGCGAACAGGTTGCATCGTACGGCAGGGCGGAACTTGCTGCCGGATGGCTTGCCCAATCATCATCATACCGCCGATGGCGCGAATCATCAACGGACGGCCGCTCCGCGCGCCGAACGGGATCGGGGGGGGGTGACGGAAGCGAAGGGCCGCCTCCGGATGAAGACAAGTTCCGCCTTCAGCACGAGGACGGTTAAGTCTGCGGCCGCGCTTTATTTTCCTCCTCGGGTTTTGGCCGGAATTCCGTCCGCCGCCCGTTACAAGCGCCGGTCTTTTCCTGTAAAGTTATGGAAAGTAAAGGTATCAGGAAAGGAGATTCGGAAATTGAAGGTGCAAAACGTCGGCGGCTTGAAGACGGTTATCCAATATTTCGAAAGGGAGAAGGGATTGGCGCTGACCGGTCTGCTCGGATTTTTGCTCGCGGGGATATGCGGCGTTTGGGTTTTGTTGTTCGGCGGACAGATCGCGCCCTATGGCGACGTATCCCGAGCGTTTTCGTTTAATGCGGCGCTCGGCATCTTTCTGCTGACGACGGCGGCGATCTTGCCGTTCTCCGGGCTGGAGGCGAAAAGCAGGACATTTTTCCGGCGCGTATATATTATGCTGGCGCTCTATTCCTACTTTGCGGAAACGGTGCAGCATTTTCGCGGCATGGATCCGAGATTCAACCCGGACGGCACCGCCTTCGACAGCATGGTCGGCATCATATTCGGATTCGTCGCCCTGTTGCTGGTGCTGTTTTATCTGTTCCTCGCTTTTTCCTATTTCCGTTCCAAAGCTTATCGCTTGCGTCCGGAGCTCGTATTGGGCATTCGCTATGCGATGATCGCGGTGATGCTGTCGTTTGCGGGCGGGATCTGGTTGTCGTTCAATCAGGGCCGGTTTTTCGGCGAGGAAGGCAATATCATTTGGTTTCACGGCCTCGGCTTCCATGCGCTGCAATGGGTCCCGCTGGTCGCCTGGCTGACGGAACGCGGAGCGGTCGTTCCTGCGCTTCGCCGCAGGCTCATTCATATTGCCGGCATCGCCTATTCGCTCGGTTTGACGGCGATCGGCGCGCAGACGCTTCTCGGGCAATCGCTATTCCAGTGGACCGTCCTGCCGATCGTTGCCGCCTGCTGCTTCCTGACCGCGCTCGTGCCGGCGGCGGTTGCCTTGCGGCGTCAAAACCGTTCCATTGCCGTCTAAAAACGCGCAAATGCTTTGCGGCGGTACCAATAGGCATATGAAGGCGACCGGGACTTTCTGTTCCCTGATGAGAAAAAAACCGCGATGCAGGCACGGACCGGACAGCAAGCGAACGGCAATTCGGAGCGCGCTTTCGTCCAGACCGGAAAGAGCGGCGAACGCGTCCAGCCACTCTCCGCTGGCCGAGGGGAAGAAAGCGGCGCTGTCCGTCTCCGGCGGGGCGATATTCGCCAAACCGACGGTCCAAACGCCGGAAGGCTCGACAATACCGTAACCCCTCTTCTCCAGTTCGCGATCGAGCCACTCCGGCTCCGCGAAAGAAACGAGCTTGAATACCGGAGCCAGCCCCGCGGCGGCGTAAGCCGATTCGCAATAGGCGATTCGTTCGGCCAGACGATTCTGTTCGTTTGCGCATAAATAAGGGATAACCGAGTTCGCCCGCTTTGTATATCCGCCCGAAAAGCGGAGCTGCCAGCCCTCGTGCAGAACGGTATGCAGACCCGGCCAGGCGTTCAGGCAGCGTTCTTCCAATCGGAACAGCTCGTCGATTTTGTCATGACGGATCGCCATCCCCTCCTTTTGAATAAGTTGTATAAATATACATTAAAACAAATATATATTCAAAACTTCATTTGCACAAGCGGCATTTTCCGATCGGATTGTGCGCTCATTCCGATTCGCCCTTTACATCGGCCTGCCGCCAATGGTACGTCCCGGTTAAAGGCGCGTCAGTTCTTTTTGTCTCCGTGGCCGGGTCTGCGAAATGGCGTTCAGCGCGATTTTGCAAAAAAAAGTTGCCAAACTGCCCGTTTTTGTACTATGATGGGGACAAATTTAAAGGCAATGCTACCGAAAAGGTACAACCTCGCATGCACGTTGCAAGCAGGTTGTACCTTTTTTGCGTTGCACAACAAGAAAAGTCCAGCGGTAAGATGTCAAGTCCCTGATTCGTG
>NZ_JBCNFP010000180.1:0-1582 GCF_050481165.1 Paenibacillus cisolokensis | reverse complement strand
GGAGAAATTCGTTCCCTGACGGTCCTTTGTTTCGTGCCTCTGCATCACTCTTCAGCAACTTTCCCACGGACATCCTCAATTCTGTATTCATAACCATGTACGCCCTTGTAATATTCGGGGTACATTGCCCCTCCACATACCTCGCATGAAAATTGCGGTGGTACTAGTGGGTCTCCTCCGTCCATAATGTCGAAGCTTCTCACTGTATCGTAAGGTATCGTTTCCTGCTCTTCACACTGCAGGCAAATGTAGTTTATGGCCATCTTGTCTTGCAGGAATTTGCTTAACGGCGCGCTTCCCTGCTTCTTTTTCTTTCCTTGCTTCTTTCTGCTTTTCGACACCGGTGACATCCCGGATCATCCTCTCCAATACAGCTTTACTGTTTGAGCATAACGCCACTTTCACCTTGAGTTGCCCATCTTCTAGGCAGACTTCACCCTTGTACTCATAATAACACTGACACTTTGGACAGGTCATCGGATCGTGCCCGGTCTTTTCTTTAAGACGCTCACTCCATGTTCTGCGGCTAAGCATGCGCTTCGCTCGTACAATCCACTTTCGTGCTGCTTGCTGCCATACACTCACAAGTTTTTTGCACAGGGCCTTGATTCGACGGGAATACACGCCGTAATAACGGATCGTCTTAAAATTCTCGTCCGGAATGTGCCGAATCAGCCTAGCAATGAATTCTTCAACTGTTATTCGCTCTGTCTTCTCTTGTCCATCTGTCTTGTCATGGTATCGGAATTCCACGTATTCTCCGTCATAGTCCACGATCCGCTTTACAGCAATCGCAGGTCTCCTCATGTAACGGCCAATGTATCCAAGCTGTGCCTTTACATTCCCCTTTTGTTTCGGCGCATGCACATAGAAGCCTTCCCCGTTGTTCGAGTAGGCTTTTTGCAATCTAGACTGCACCTGTTTCTTATCTCGTTCATTTAGGTTTCGTCGAATCAGTTTCAATACCACCGTTTGCCATTGCTTGCGTAACATTTCAAACGGTACGAAATCATAGCTTTTCCACTCTCCATTTTTCTTCATCCCGCCCATCGTCACCAGCATGTGTACGTGCGGGTTGAAGTTCAATCTCGAGCCGAATGTATGTAACCCCGCAATGATTCCTGGGGTGATTTTATGTTTCTTTTCGAAATATTCCTTTACGATTCTAACCGCTTCATCCATGAACTCCTTGAGCAGGTGACGGTGCTTTAAGAAGATCTCTCGAAGTCCTTCGTCTATTGTCATGATCACATGACGATGATTGACCTGAAATACATCTTCCTCGAGCAGCCTGCTCCACTCTTCTGTCTCGCCGCATGAACAGGTCGTGCAGAATCTCCCTTTGCAGCGATACGGAACAAGCCGCAGGTCATGGCATCCTTCACACACCAGCAGCTTAAACCCATTCTTTGGATTCCCGCAATCACGGAACTTGGCGACCTCTTTCAGGACATTCGCTCGGATCCTTCCTTCATTCTTCCGGACAAACTTGTCCCAATGGCCATGTTCATCGAAAAAAATTCGCTTTAGGATGTTCGGTTCCATACGTTCAAATTACCAGAAAAAACGAAATGGATGAAGC
>NZ_JBCNFP010000179.1:0-2968 GCF_050481165.1 Paenibacillus cisolokensis | reverse complement strand
CCGTTCAGCAAGCCCTAATTACAAAAGGGGAATGGCCATGGGAAGAACTGGTTCTAGTTCCGTTTATATGGAAAATGCCTAAATCCATGAAAAAAGACAGTTTGAATGAACAAGTTGTATTGAATTTTGTTCCTACCGTTTTGGATATGGCGGGAATCGACCCTGCTGTAATGGATGTTAGAGGGATTCAATATGCCAAACCGCTCGGGCTTCCCGGCCGTTCGTTACGCCCGATTATCGAACATGGCGATAACCTTCCTCCGCGGCCAGCGATTGTGGAATATGATGAAGACTGGTTTCCTCCCGAAGTGTGCAGAATGCGGACAATTGTAACGGAACGCTATAAAATGACCGTTTATATAAATACAGAGGACGGATTGCTATATGATTTGCTGGAAGACCCGTATGAACAGAAAAACTTATGGTTTGATCCGTCTTGTTCTCATGTCAAGCAATTATTAATGGAACAAATGCTGAGGGAATTGATCCGCACTGATCGCTGGGACACCAAACGTATGACTGGTGCGTAAAACATTCCTTCATTCCTCCTGTTTGAAGAAAGAAAACCAACAATTAAACAGGAGGATGTTTTTAATGATCAAAATTGAACATACGAGAATAGATCCCCCCATTGAATTAGAAGATAAAAACAAAAAAAGAAAAAACATTACAAGCAGAAGACAATCAAACGAACATGCGCTTCAACTGATATGTGAATTGACGATTGGATAAGCCGCATATATAATGAAATATAGCGAAACAAAGTTCCAATTCATATCATTCGATATTCAATAATGGAACCGTATACTATTTTTATCCCAATCATCATGGAAAGGGGCATTGTTGAATGAGAAAAGAAAGTGCAGCAACGAAACGAGCGAAACAGTACACGAAAAACAGCGACTGGTTTTGCGAATTTCGAATTTCTCCTGTTCAGGGTCTGGGATATGAAGAGGGCGTTCATCGCAGAGATCCCAGCAGTGTCATTAAAGTCAATGATTTGTATTATGTGTGGTACACCAAAACGGAAGGTGAAGCAGCAGGTTTCCAAACAGGTGATCCAGATGCGAAAGTGTTTCCTTGGGATTTGTCGGAAGTCTGGTACGCCACTTCCCCGGACGGCGTGAATTGGACGGAAAGGGGAAGGGCGATCGGCCGGGGGCCAAAAGGTTCGTACGATGATCGAAGTGTTTTTACACCGGAAATTTTGCATCATGAGGATAAATTTTACCTTGTTTACCAGGTTGTTCAATCCCCTTATACATTAAGAACTTTGGAGAACATCGCAATGGCAGTCGCGGAGTCACCGGAAGGGCCATGGCGAAAGTTGGATGAACCGATTTTGCGGCCGTCCAACAATGGAGAATGGTTTGGTGATGATGACAATCGTCTGACGGTAAAACACAAAGGCGATTTTGACAGCTTAAAGGTTCATGACCCGACGTTGTTTTTTTACAATAATCAGTTCTGGTTGTATTACAAAGGTGAACAAATGGGTGAGGAAATGAATTTCGGCGGGCGAACGACTAAATGGGGAGTTGCCATCGCCGATCATCCGGAAGGCCCTTATGTCAAATCCGAATACAATCCGATCACAAATAGCGGTCATGAAACCTGCTTATGGCAGTATCGTGGAGGGATGGCTGCGCTGTTGACGACAGACGGCCCTGAAAAAAATACCATTCAATATGCCCCGGACGGTATAAATTTTGAGATTGAAGCCGTGATTAAAAATCCGCCGGAAGCTCCCGGACCTTATCGAACACCAGATGCCGACCGCTCTCCGTTGGAAGGCCTCCGATGGGGTCTTTGTCATAACGTACATTCCAAGTGGAATTATATTCAGATGTACACCGTGGATGAAAGTTTCAAGCATTATTACATGAACAAAATCAACCCCGAAGAGCTCTGGCTTGGAAAATCCCCCAAGCGAAATCAGTGAATTGGAAAAGGAGAGCTGTGCATGGTCAAACAATACAAGATGTATATTAATGGAGAATGGGTCGAATCGTCTTCCGGAAGGACAATCGAAGTCGAAAACCCGTCAAATGAGGAGATTATTGCAACGGTTCCGGCAGGTACAGAACAAGATACGATTTACGCCCTCGAAACGGCTGATCAAGCGCAAAAGGAATGGAGAAAACTTTCTCCGGTTACGAGAGCGGGCTATATCCATGCATTAGCAGAAGAATTGAAGAAAAACAAGCGTCAGATTGCAGAAATTTTGACTTCTGAACAAGGAAAACCGTTGCGCGAAGCGATGGGGGAAGTAGACGGGGCAGCACTGTTCCTGCAATATGCTTCTGAGCATGCGCGTCGAATTGAAGGGGAGATCCTGCCATCTGAGAACGAAAATGAACAGATCTGGATCCAACGTGTACCGTACGGTGTGACTGCCGGGATTGTCGCCTGGAATTTTCCGTTGGCACTGGCTGCCCGAAAATTGGGGAATGCCCTGGTTTGCGGCAACAGCATGATTGTCAAACCGCCGTCAGTAACTCCGCTAGCCGTGCTGGAATTGGCGAAACTGGCTCAAAAAGTCGGCATTCCAGCCGGAGTGCTGAATGTGATTACCGGATCGGGAAGTGAAGTGGGACGAGTTCTTGTCCGTCATCCGCTCACCCGATTGATAACGCTAACCGGCAGCACGGAAGCAGGAAAAGAGATTTACCGAGATGCAGCAGACAGAATCAAAGTGCTTCGTCTTGAATTAGGTGGTAAAGCACCATTTATCGTTATGGACGATGCGGAAGTGGACAAAGCGGTGAAAGCTGCGGTTATTTCCCGTTTTACAAATGGCGGGCAAGTGTGTACTTGCAACGAAAGAATGTATATTCACGAATCGATTTACGATGAGTTCATGGAAAAATTCATCGCGGAAGTTCAGATGTTGAGCGTAGGCGATCCGATGCAAGATCCCGATATCGGACCAAAAGTTAGTCGAGGGGAATTGGAAAAACTGGAACAA
>NZ_JBCNFP010000178.1:0-11350 GCF_050481165.1 Paenibacillus cisolokensis | reverse complement strand
TTCGAAATTCAGGTTTAATTTTCTACATACTTCATACCCGTCCATTCCGGGCATCATGACATCCAGAAGTATCAGTCCGGATTGCATTTCAATGCTATGTCATCCCTTCGGGTCCACTAGACGCAAACAAAATATTCCATTCTTCACCAAGCAATGAATGAATCAATTCAATCGTTTGTCATCGTATCGTTTCGTGTCAAGAGACTCACCCGTTACGTTAGTGGAATCAGCCTTCCTTAACAAAAGTGTTAATTCTTGCTTAGTGGACTCCATCAGAATCGCCAGTCGATCGACCATTCTATTCCTTTCAATATCAAACCCCGATCCGGATTGTGCGGACCGGGGCAGACGATCTAATACTGCTATCCGTTGAGCCGTTGCTGAACCATCGCCGCCACTTCGTCGGGCTCCTCCCATACGAACGGCCGAATCCGCTCCGAGTTGACGGACAGCCTGTCCGCGTCCGTGCGGTGAACGGTCCAGATAACCGGGATGTCGAGTCCGAGCGCGATGCCACCGCCGAAATATACTTCGGCCGGATGACCGGTCAAGTCGGCGATCAGCAGCTTGCTTTCAGATATGAGGCGAATCATTTGGTCGCCGTACCGGACATCGTCCGAATTGTCCGGCATTTGCGGAAAGTAGCCGCATTGCTCGATCTTCGGCAGCACATGCAGCGTCCATGTCTTCCGCTGCTCTTCGATTGCGGGCATCAGCACGCAGCACGGCTTGAGCTTCTTCCCCGACATGCTGTGCTTTGCTTCTTTCCAGCCTTTCTCGGTTAGCCGGAACGTCGTCCCAGTTCGCTCAATCGATCCTTCTTCCTTCAGCTTCTCTATAATATAAACCATTTCCTGTAAATTCGGCGAATAAGTCAAATTGTAGCTGGACGGCAGACGATGAATGATGACCGCCTCGCCCGGCTCTCTGGAATGCCTGTACAAAAATTGCAGCAACCGCCGCCCTTTCTCTTCGATCGTCGCAGGCAGGCGGGGCGATTGCTCGATCTTCTGCAAGTCGTCAAACGACAGCGCGACCGCCTCCTCGCAATCGGTCAATTCCCGGATATAGGCGCTTATGATTGGAAACTTGGCCCTTTTCTCGTTATATGACAGTTTGTCGAAAGCGTCATAATCGTCTCTCCGCAAACCGTAGAAGCTTCCCGGCGCGCAATGGCAGCCCAGGAACCAGTCGTATTCGCCTTTTGGCCTGATCGGCACAACCTGATCGCAAAACAGACAGCGTTTCGATTCCATGCGCAAATCTCCCCCTCTCTTTCAACGTTCGCAGCGGAAAACGGGTATGGGGGCATTGGCGCGATTAAGATTTTCTCATTCCGTTTCTGCCTTCGGGGCTGCCGGCTTGTGCCGATCGTCAGGTGCGGATAAGATGAAGATGCATGGCAAAGAGGAGCAAAATAAGGGGGAATGGGATGGAACGGTGGTTCGAAGCGGAACACGCGGCGCCTTTCGCCGCTTTCGGCATACCGCATCTGGCGGCATTGGGCGGAGCTTTACTCGCCGTACTCGCGCTGTATGGCTTGCGGTCGAAGCTCCGCCATCCGCGTCGGGCGGCATGCGGGAGATATGCGCTGGCAACGCTGCTGACCGCGAGCGAGGCGCTGTTAAACGTTTGGTACATCCGGGAAGGCATTTTCTCCGCGAAGTCTACGCTGCCGCTGGAGCTGTGCAGCATTTCATTGTATCTCTCCATTTTAATGCTGCTGACGAGAAGCCGCCTGTTGTTCGGTATTGTCTATTTCGCAGGAATCGGCGGGGCATTGCAGGCGTTAATTACGCCGGCGCTCGATTTCGGTTATCCGCATTTCCGGTTCTGGCAGTTTTTCGCGGCCCATACCGCCATCATTCTCGCCGCGCTCTATATGGTATGGGTAGAAAGATTCAGACCGACGCTGAAGTCAATCGCCGTTACGATGGGCTTCCTTAATGCGCTTGTCGTCATCGTCGGGTATGTCAACCACGTCACCGGAGGCAATTACATGTTTCTGGCACGCAAGCCCGATACGCCGTCATTGCTCGATTACCTTGGCCCTTATCCGTGGTACCTGCTGTCCATGGAAGGTATCGCCCTGCTGACCTTCTCGTTCCTCTATTTGCCGTTCGCCCGCTTTCCCGGAAGCAGAGGCGCAATAAGCGGACAAAGCCGTTCATCGGAGAAGGACGCCTGAACTTGCCGCACGCCGACGGCGAACGGGGCTGTCCCAAAAGGTCTTGAAAGACCTGGGGACTGCCCTTCTTTTTTTGTCTTATAGCGGTCTCGTCCGCCACCGGACATTGAGGCAGAAGAGCAGCCGTCACGATTATGTTGCTGTCGAACCGCTCCAGCGGGCCGGTGTCACCGGCGATAGCCGAAGATGGCTATGCCAGCGAGCGATGCCGCCGCCGATAGCCGAGGATAGCTATATCAGCGGGGCACGTTGTCACTGGCGATAGCCGATCGACCCTTTTCCGACGGGCAGGGGCGCCGGTAACAGCTGAGGAGCGGTGAATAGTGCAAAAGTGCAGGATTTTCGCCCCTGACGGATGTCTTAGGCTCAAATTTCTGCGAAAGTGCAGAATTTTTTGATCGTTTCCGTCTTACAAGGCGCTTGGAGGTCAAAAATACTGTATAAACGCAGGAATTTGAGCGTTCGAGCTGTCAATAGCGGAAAAAAACTGCACTTTTGCAGTATTGGTTTTGAGCCGGAAAAAACTTATCGAATATCCTCTCGCACACCACGCTGACAAATGAGCCATGAACATGTGAGACAGCCACATTTCCGCAAAACCGTATGGGCATTAGACGACATCGTAGCCCTGATCCTCGATAATGGTCCTGATTTTCTCCCGCGAAATTTTCGTCGCGTCGTAATCGACCTTTACGCTGCCGGATGCCAAATCGGCTTTCGCTGTCACGCCGTTTTGCTTTAACGCGCCTTCAATGCTGCTCACGCAATGACCGCACGTCATTCCTTTTACTTTCAGCGTTTCGATCATGGCCATCCCTCCATTTTCGCACATATCCCGCTTATACCCTATGGGGGTATATTATGGGTGTTTCCATTATAATATCCTCCCTATAGGTATGCAAGAAAATGCGCCAATACCCCATCTGACTGCAGATGTCCGTCAGGCTCACGGATTAGGGGGCCGCTTCCCGTCCTCCATTTCCGCGATGCGCCGGCGCAGCTCCCGAATATTTCGCATCAGCTCCTGACGCTCCTTCTCGTCTTCGGGAGATTCGCGGCTCATCAGCACGGCGAGTTCCAGTTCAAGCTGGCTGCGTTCATTTTCCCGGTCCCGTTCCGCAGGCGATAACATACGGCTTCGGTCCGTGGCGGCATATTCATCGTAGGTTCCGGGGAACAGCCGAGGACGGCCGACGCCGTCCAGTACGATCAGCCGGTTGGCAAGACGGCTGACCAGATAGCGGTCATGGGAGACGAGCACGAGCGCGCCGTCATAGTGCAGCAGCGCTTCCTCCACCCGCTCCCGCGTATCGATATCGAGATAGTTGGTCGGCTCATCAAGCACGAGCAAATTCGCTTTGCTAAGCAGCAGCGTCAGAAAGGCAAGGCGGCATTTTTCCCCCATGCTGAGCGCCCGGATCGGCTTGTATACATCGTCTCGCGAGAACATAAAGCAGCCGAGCAGCGTCCGGGCCTCCGTTTGCGTCATATCCGGAACGGTCAGCAACCGGTCCAGCAACGTCTCATCCATGCGGAGGCTGCGAAGCTCTTGCTCGAAGTAGCCGACGCTTGCCTGGGGATGCAGCCGGACCGACCCTTCCAACGGCTGAAGCTCACCCGTCAGCAGCTTGAGCAGCGTCGTTTTGCCGGTGCCGTTGGCGCCGATCAGGGCGATTCGGTCGCCCCGGTCCACTTCGAGCTCCAATCGGTCAAACAGTTTTCGATCGGCCGTATAGCCGAAGCTGACCGCTTCCATCCGCAGCAGCGATGCCGGAGCAAACCGTTCGCTCTCCAACTGCATATGAAGCTGCGCGGGGTCACGGGGCTTCTGCACCTTGTTGTCGTCGAGCCGTTTCAGCGCCGCTTCCTTCGCATGCAGCCGCGAGACGTTCTTCTTCGCCTTCGATCGGTAGAAGTCGTTTTGACCTGCCGCTTTGTGCGAATGTCGAAACCATTCGGAATAGCGGCGAATGCTTTCCAACAGCTTGTCGCGTTCCTGCTGCTGCTTCTTGTACAACGTTTCCTGCGCGCGTCTTTCCAATTCCTTCTGCTCGCGAAAAGCCGTATAACCGCCCGCATACCGCTTGCACCCGTCGGAGACGAGCTCGATCACCGCCGTCGCCGTCCGGTCGATGAATGTACGGTCGTGAGAGACGTACAATACCGTTCCCGGATATCCGCTCACCCATTCTTCGAGCCATTCCAAGGTACCGGCATCAAGATGATTGGTCGGTTCGTCCAGCACGAGAAAGCGCGGCTCCCGCACGATAAGTGCCGCCAATTGCGCTCTCGTCTTCTGCCCGCCGCTAAGTCGGTCGAACGGCAAATGCCATAACGACTCGTCGAGACGAAGCTGGCGCAGCGCCTTCTCGGCCTTCACTTCCCAATCGTAGCCTCCAAGCTGAAGATAACGATCGTACGTCTGCCCGTATTGCTCCATCGTCTCGTCCAGTCCATCGGACCCGCTCATCGCGGCCTGCAGATGTTCCAGCCGCTTCTTCAGCCGGTACGGTTCTCCGGCTCCCGACAATACGAACTCCGCAAGCGGCATCTCCTCCTGCCCGGCGGCATGCTGGTCGAGCGATCCCCACTGCTCGAGCGGAAGCAGGCGGGATACCGTCCCCCCGTCAAGCGGAATCCGTCCGAGCAGCGCTTGCAGCAGCGTCGTCTTTCCGGTACCGTTGCGTCCGTACAGAGCGATCCGCTCGCCTTCCCGGATTTCGAACGATACTTGCTCGAACAACGTTTCGCCGTTCCATTCCTTGCGCAATTGCTTCGCTATCACAGTCATGGCGTTACCCCCATTTTCGGCAAAAATGAATAAAACCGCGGCCGGCGGTCGGCACACGGTCAGTCTCCATGCGAAAATGGGTCGGCATGCTGCGAAATGCGACTTGATCGGCATGCGCAATGCCGGCCTTGTTCTTCCCGACGGTTCCCTTGCGAAAAAGCCTGTCGAGGCCGGACAAGGAGTAAGCAAAGCACGATGCGCGCATGAGCCGGCATTTCGGGAGCAGCTCCGATTCGCGATAAACCCCATTTTGACACACGTATCCCGTGACCGCCGCCTTGGGCAGCAATGGCCTTGCGGCCTTCTTACGGTCTGTTGATCGGGTACATGTGTCATTGGTGCATCGCAGGACTCCTCCATTACATTTCCGAATGAATTTGAAAATCTTGCCCGTATTGTAGCGCAGTTCGAACGTCTTTGCAAGCTCTTGAAACCGAAGGGAAAGCAGGCGAACGGCTGCTACAGGCGGACAGCGAGCGTCCGTCCTTCACGGCTGCTTTGCAGCCCGAGCTCAAGCAGTCTGATCGACTTGCGCGCTTGCTCCGCCGTTACGGCCAAATCCGCGCCTGCAGTCAAATGCTCGTATATATTGCGATAATACGAAACGTAGGAACCGGCCTTCGTCTTGAGCCTTCCTTCCATTTCCAAGCCGTCCGCTTGCGCGTGCAGCCGTCCCCACTGCGCTTCGGGTTCCACGCCCCAGCCCGAAGATGCGGGACTCATACCCCGGATCAGCGCCTCCTCCTGGGGATCGATGCCATGCTTGACGAACGAGCCGTTCGTGCCATGGAGAACATATCGGGGGCCGGGTTCGCGGGCGAGCAGCGACGCCCCTATCCTGACGATCAACGGGCCGGGATATTCGAGCGTCACGTCGAAATAATCGTCAGCGACGGCGCCGTCCCTAAGCGAGCGAATGTCCGCGCGAATCGTCTCGGGCGGGCCGAACAGACAGAGCACCTGATCGAGAAAATGGACGCCGAGATCGTACCAGATGCCCGCTGCCGCAGCCTCCCCTTCCCGCCATCTGGAAGGATCGGGCACCGGACGGAATCGGTCCCAGCGCAAGCTGCATTCGACGAGCCGGCCCAGCGTTCCGGCGTTCACCAGATCGCGGACGGTCATAAAATCTCCGTCCCACCTGCGGTTATGATAGACGCTTAACATTTTGCGCTGCCGGGCGGCCAGCGCGATCAGTTCGTCCGCCTCCGCGCTCGTTGCGGTGAAAGGCTTCTCCACGACGACATGCTTGCCCGCCAGCAGCGCTTCGCGGGCAACCGCATAATGCGTCGGACTCGGAGTCGCGACGACGACCAGATCGATGGACGCGTCCTCAAGCACTTCATTCACATGGCGGACGGTTTCCGATTCCGGATAGAGCTTCCGGGACGAATCGCCGTTCCGCTCGACAATTTTGGCCAGCCGCATACCCGGAACGGCCGTTATAACCGGCGCATGAAACACTTTCCCGGCAAAGCCGAATCCGACAAGGCCGACCCGGATTTCCTTTGTTTTGTCATATTCGTGTTGCATCGCACTACCCTCCTTACTCGTCCAGGCGGTGGCCCGGAAGGCCGAGCGGCAGCGGCGCCGGCCGTTCCGTCTTCGCGGCAATTTCGCTGGCGCGGCCGGATGCGGCGGCGTCGAATACGCCGAGCATCACGTCGAGGACATGGCGGGCCAGCTTGCCGCTTGCGCGGTGCGGTCTGCCGGAACGGATCGCATGGGCCATATCGGCAACGCCGATGCCGCGGCTGTTGTCCGTAAAGCCGTGCGAATAAGGCATCTCGCTCGTCCGGCCGTTCCGCTGCTTCAGCACGATCGGCCCGCCGAACATGTTCGGATCCGGAACGATCAATATGCCTTCCGTGCCGTATACCTCCAATCTGGGCATATAGCCGTAGCTCTCCTTGGCCGTATGCAGCGTCGCAATGACGCCGTTATCGAAATCGAGAACGGCGGCCGCATTCATCGGCGCGGTTACCGGCACCGTCTCGCCGTACCGCGGCGATTGCGGATTGGTCACCTTCGCTTCCCGGCGCAGCTGGGCGACGGTGCCGGTGACGCGGCGCACCGGCCCGAACATGGCGACAAGTGCGGTAATGTAATACGGCCCCATATCCATCATCGGATCGCCGCCGAGCGTAAGAAAGTTATGAAAGTTAGGGTGCCCGCTGTCCGCCGGATTTCCCATCAGAATTGTGCCGCTTGCCCCGTACGGCGTACCGATCCAGCCGTCGTCGATCAGCTTCAGCGATGTCTGCAGGCCGCCCCCCAGAAACGTATCCGGCGCGCAGCCGACGCGAAGACCTTTCGCTTCCGCCAGCGCCAGCACTTCATCCGCTTCCTCCCGCGCAAGCGCAAACGGTTTCTCGGTGTAGACGTGCTTGCCGGCCTTGAGCGCCTGCAAATTGACGGAAGCATGAACTTTCGGCGCCGTCAGGTTCAGCACGATTTCGATGTCCGGATCCGCCAGCAGCTCGTCGACCGTACACGCGCGCGGCACGCCGTACGCCTCCGCCTGCCGCGCGGCAAGCTCGGGCACGATATCCGCGCACGCCGCCACTTCCAAGAGCTCGAACATTTCCGTACAATTTTTCAAATAAATGCCGCTGATTTGTCCGCAGCCGATGACGCCGATTTTCACTTTGTTCGTCATGCGTGACCTCCTGTAAACGGATGCAGCCCCGGCCAATGAAGCCAAATGTTCTCCATCGACTGCTGCCAATTGTCCTTCGTAATCCCCTTATGCTTGATCCGGAAAAAAATGGCGTACCGGGTATGGGGAGACAAGTTCTGGCTCACTCCGTGAGACAACGTATAGTGGGCGATGACGATATCGCCGCGGCGCGCCGTCACCTGAACCGGCTCCGGCAGCTCGACGGGAGGCATGCCGTTCAGCAGCGATTCCGCGCCATGTTCGCGGAAATATTCGCCGTTGATCCGGTGGCTGCCCGGCCATACCGTAAAATTGCCCGCATAAGGACCCGCAACATCGCTCAGGAAAATGCCGACGAGTGCCGTAAAATTGCCGATGATCCCTTTCGGCACGCCGTTCGTCGGCGAATACATGCCGTCGATATGCGGATGGACGTTGCCAGGCGGATCGTCCTTCCCGGGAAACCGCAAAGCAATCTGCCCGCTCCGCACCGGTTCGATGCTCGCGGTATCGATGACGGATCCGAGCAAATCGAACGCCGGCGTCTTGTGCAGCAAATCGGTAATGACCGGCTCGGCCTGCAATTCCGGGCAAAACGATTGCGCGCGGTAAATCGGCAGCCTCTCCGGCGGCAACCCTTCTCCGAGCGAACGATTGATGGCACGGATGGCCGCATCCGTCATAATATCCGGCACGACTCCGGGGACGGTTACGTACCCTTGTTCGAACAATTGTCTTTTCTGCGAAACCGTCAGCTGCATGAAATTTTCAGCTCCTTATCGGTTGGATTCGCTTTCATCATTTGTAACTTATTCGCCCGTCCGGCGCTAAACTCCTGCTTCGGAAAATTTCTTGCCAAATATGTTTGGCTGCTCCAAAATATAAAGAAAACGAACGATAAGGAAGCGGTGCTTGTGCCTGTAAATCTTTACTATTTTTTGTTCTTCTACGTCGTCTTTTATATGGGCAATGCAGTGTACGGCACGTTTCTTCCGGTCTACTTCGTCGAGGTCGGATATACCGAAGCCCAAATCGGGACGCTGCTCAGCCTCGGTCCGCTCGTGGCGATTATCGCGCAGCCGGTTTGGGGCACGCTCGGCGACAGGGCCGCCACGAAAAACCAGATTCTGAAAGTGCTGATCGCCGGCAGCGGCATCTCGATGCTGCTTTATCCATTGTCGGACCATTTCTATTATTTAATGGTTATGATCTGCGTGTTTACGTTTTTCCAGACCTCGGCATTCGCCATTAGCGACGCCATTACGCTGGAGACGATCGACCGGCTGAAAACCGGCAATTTCGGGCTCATCCGGATGGGCGGCACGATCGGCTACGCCATCATGTCCGTCGTGTTCGGCATGATCGCCGTGAACCATATCGGCTCGATGTTCGTCGTGTATGCGATCGTCATGGCGGCCAGCTTCCTGCTGCTGACCCGGTTTCCGGCCGTCGCCGGCCACCAGTCGAAAGGACGCAAAATGCGTATCTGGGTGTTGTTCCGCAACCGGAAGCTAGTGCTCTATCTTGGCATCAGTTTCGTTATCCATGTGACGCTTGGCTACTACTATTCGTTTTTCCCGGTATATTTCAAAGAAATTGGCGGAAACAACGCCTTGCTCGGCTGGTCGATGCTCATTTCCTCACTCAGCGAGATTCCGTTTCTGCTGTTTGCAAGCCGGATTATGGTCCGCATCCCCATTCCGTTCATTCTAATGGGCGCGGCGGGCATTACCGCGATCCGCTGGTATGTGACGTCTCTCATCCACGAACCGCTCTGGATGCTGCCGGTGCAGATGTTGCACGGCCTTGTCTTTATCGTGCTGTCGGTTACGATGGCGACGTTCATTAACCGGGAGGTGCCCGATGAACTGAAGGCAAGCGGCCAGACGCTCAACGGTTTGCTCAGCCTCGGCATCGCCCGCATAATCGGGAGCTTCGCCGGCGGCATGGCCAGCGAAAGCTTCGGCATGCGCAGCGTCTTCTTTTACAATTCGATCATCACCGTCGCTTGTATCGTCGTCTTCGCCATTCTGTTTTGGGTTTATCGCGAGCCCCGTTCGCGTCAAATCAAAATGAGCGGTTAACAGGAGTGGGCACCGCGCACTTGTCCTTGCGAACATCTCGGACGTCTTATGTAAACGTCCTACAGGGCCAATACCTCCATTGACCGCCGGTTTTTTCCGGGACAGCAGTCCGGCTTGACAGCGGCATACGGCCAAACTATCATGAAGACACGTCTCGCCTTATATGCAGCGGGGCGATAACGGCATGCCGGACAAGCCGGCAGCCGAAATGCACGGAGGACGGCCATGAAATTTATCGATAACCGAGGTATAACGGACCCTTCTCTTAATTTGGCGCTGGAAGAATATGCTCTCCGCCATTTTCCGATGGACGACAGCTACTTGCTGTTTTATATCAACGAACCTTCGATCATTATCGGCAAAAACCAGAACACGATCGAAGAAATCAATGCGGATTACGTGCGCGAACACGGGATTCACGTCGTGCGCCGGCTTTCCGGAGGCGGCGCGGTGTATCACGACCTCGGCAATCTCAACTTCAGCTTTTTGACTCGCGACGACGGTGACTCCTTTCACAACTTCGCCAAGTTCACCCGCCCGGTTATCGATGCGCTCCGCAAAATGGGCGTTGACGCTGAACTGAGCGGACGGAACGACATTCAAGTCGGCGAGCGCAAAATATCCGGCAACGCGCAATTTTCCACGAAAGGCCGGATGTTCAGCCACGGTACGCTGCTGTTCGACTCCCGGATGGAGAACGTCTCCTCCGCCCTGAACGTCAAGCCGATGAAAATCGAATCGAAAGGAACGAAATCGGTCCGCTCGCGCGTCGCCAACATTTCCGAGTTTCTGTCCGAGCCGATGACGATCGGCGAGTTCCGCGACGCCCTGCTGCGGGAGTTGTTCGGCTGCGAGCCGGAAGATGTGCCGCGCTATGACATGACGGAAGAAGACTGGGCCGGCGTCCGCAAGCTCGCCGATGAACGGTACCGGAATTGGGACTGGAACTACGGACGCTCGCCCAAATTCAACATCAGCAACGCCTACAAATTCCCTTCAGGTATCGTCGATGTCCGTCTGGACGTCGTCGACGGACGGATCGCAAGCGCAGCCATCTTCGGCGATTTCTTCGGTTTGGGCGACGTAGCCGAGCTGGAAAGTCTGCTGACCAACGTGCGGTACGAAGAGGCGGCGCTGCGCAAGACGCTGCAGAACGTCGACCTGAACTACTATTTCGGAAAACTGACGCCGGATCAGTTTATTTCGCTGCTGCTGCTTCGCGACATTCCAGCCGAATAAAGCGCGACGCCGCGGCAACGCCCGTACTTAAACGCGATCGCAAGAGCCATAAAGGCTGTCCTAAAAGGTTTGAATGACCCAGGGACCGTCCCTTCTTTATTTGTCCTATAGCGGTCTCGTCCGCCACCGGACATTGTGGCAGAAGAGTAGCCGTCGCGATTATGTTGCTGTCGGACCGCTCCAGCGGGCAGATGTCGCCGGTGTTAACCGAAGATGGCTATGCCAGCGGGCAGATGTCGCCGGTGTTAGCCGAAGATGGCTATGCCAGCGAGCGATGCCGCCGTGTTAGCCGAAGATGGCTATGCCAGCGAGTGATGCCGCCGCCGATAGCCGAAGATGGCTATGCCAGCGAGCCGATGCCGCCGCCGATAGCCGAAGATGGCTATGCC
>NZ_JBCNFP010000177.1:0-1214 GCF_050481165.1 Paenibacillus cisolokensis | reverse complement strand
TTCCGATTTCATGTTCAAGTTAGTTATTCCGGATCCGGCGCGGAGCGATGGCAAAGAAAGGACTCGCCGCGCCTCGAGCGCCTTCCGGACAGAACGTAATCGCCGTACCCGGGCTGCCGACCTCGTTGCCGAAATACTGATGGTACACTTCCGGCGCGTCGAAGTTGATCGTCTTTTTCACGAGCCGAAGCCCGAGCACTCCCGCGTAAAAATCGACATTGCTTTGCGCGTTGCTGACGAACGCCGTAATGTGATGAATGCCCGCCGTATGTTTTGTCACCGAAAACCTCCCATTGTTCGTTTTGATTTTCCCTAATTTGCCTTTCCGACAGCGCTGACATACCGCTTCACATAATTGCTCAAAATTCATATTCTTAAATTTAAGGTATTAGAGCCATGGAATTTCACCTCGTCTCCGCCGCTTTGTATCCGATTTTTTTCAGCAGCGCGATCGCCGCTTGCTTTTCTTCGGCGGTCAGCTCACCCATAATGACATCGATCACCTTCGCGTGCTCCGGGAAAATGCGGTCAAACAGCTCCGTGCCGAGCGGCGTCATTTCCGCATAGGTGACTCTGCGGTCGTCCGGCGACGATACACGGCGAATGTAGCCTTTTTGCTCCAGCTTGTCGACGGTGTACGTGATGCTGCCGCTCGTGATGAGAATTTTGTCCCCGATGCGTTGCAGCGGCGTCCTCCCTTTGTGATACAGCAGCTCCATCACGCTGAACTCGGTCGCTGACAGTCCGTTCCGCTTCATGTCCTTCACCGCGCGGTCCATCACGAACTTGTATGCTTTGGACAGCACGACGAACAATTTCAGTGATTGGTCTTGCCCGGACATGTCATCACCCCTTCGATAAAGATGAAATCATGAATTTAAAAATCTTAAATTTAAGATATTTGAAGTATCCACCACTATTTTCGTTTTTGCAATACCCGATCGTCTCATGCTCGAAACAGTTTACCGTCGTCCTTTCTTTCGTCGCTGTTGTTTGTTTTTCTTCATCCTGTATTCTACCGGAATCAAATTCGACCAAGGCATGAACAGTTCGATCGCTTCGGCATCCAGGGAAGGGATGAGCCCAGGTTCGTTGGCGGAGACGGAAACGTTACTCTTATTTACGATATTCCTCTTGAATTTGACTAGTTTTAAGCAAATAGCGTTGCTCAGATTCATTACAATTCCGGAACTTCGATTTTTCGCCAAATAGCG
>NZ_JBCNFP010000176.1:0-889 GCF_050481165.1 Paenibacillus cisolokensis | reverse complement strand
GGGTCTGTCTAAGAATCGGGCTCGAGGCACCAGGTTACGACGACCTCGCTTCGCCAGCCGCAAGATTATTATACCGTGGGAACCTGATTATTTTCATCATCTGATGGTGCCGTGTCAGCGGCATGGGAGTCTAATACTTTTTTTCGAGCCGTATATCGAAACGAACATCAGCGACGATGATATGATAAAGCTGGGTAAGCTGGGCTTTGAGATCGACAGGGAAAGCATTGACAGCATTCAATTGCCGCCGATGGAACTCATACAAGAAAAATCAGTGAACGGAAAAGCCGTACTTTACGTTGAACCTGAGCAGGTAAAGTCATACGTAAAAAGTGTTCTGAGCGATGATTCTTAGACTCGAATCAACTGATATCAGTAGAGTAATATAATTGCTATCGACATCAAAACTATTTATGGCAACAGAATCGGTATGTGGCGGAGGGGGCGAGCCTCTCCGCTTTATTAATGATGGCCGAAAGGCGGGATTTGGTCTCGGATTATGGATTGCATATTACCTTCTTTGCTTCGTACTTTATTGTTTAAGGGCCGGTTTGCTATTGGCGGGTTTCATAAAGACGTGTGGTATGCCGGAACAAAAGGACGGATAAAATTACTTCGATCTTGCTATTAGTGTTCTAACTCTACGTGCCGATTCAAATCGAATTAGGCTTTTTTATGTAGATGTTCGTTACAATTCGTCAATATTGACGATATATAGAATATTGATCACCCTACTGTAAGCATTCACCGATTGAAATGTCGGCGTAGGACTAATATCCATAAGGATTTCAGCTTGTGCCAAGCGGTACTGAGCCAAAAAATTGCGATTTTGGCGTTTCTACTCCCAATAGGGGTAACAAAACCTAATTGCTTCTTCGCTGTTTAAAGT